>DATHKF010000528.1:0-5454 GCA_035489505.1 Bacteroidia bacterium
GTTGCCGGTAACCTGATCAGGTAGGACCGGGTGGGTTTACCAAATCAGTTACGGAATCAGGAGATTGCAAAATGAATTCCTGAAGGCCCTGGAGAATAAAATAATCCGCCGGAGGTGAGCCAAACTGAAACACGTGGGCATGCAGCCATTCCGGAAAATGTTTAATCAGCAATAATTCTTTAAACGATTGGTGCAGGTAATTTTTCAATTCACCTGTCGTCAACCTGAGCTCGTCCCATATGGCCTGTCTGTTTTCCAAAACAAAAACAATGTCTTCAAAATCCTGACTTGTTCTTCCATCACCGCGACCCCGATGTTTAAAGGCTTCCAATTTTGTAGCGATGAAATAAGGCGCTGTAAATATTTTTACGGTACTTCTATCATCGATCCTGTATTGAATAGCATTCGCATAGCCTTCAGGATACCACTTGTTTCCGAAACCAAACACCTGGCTTGAAACCGGAACAATATCTACCGTTGTACTACCCAAAACATATCTGCAAATAACGCCGGACTCAATATCATTTTTGAATCCTATTTTCCTAAGCTGTTGATCAAAGTCGGCTTGTGCGGCATACGAAAGAACTTCGATGACAACATCTACATCATCGGTTGGTCGAACTTCAAAATTCAGCCGGTCTGCGTAAAGTGAAACAGTTGCTCCACCTACAAATGCAAATCGATCATGAAATGCCTGAAGCGCATTGCTGACAGCTTTGATCCTTACAATGTTGACGTGAATGCTCATTACAATATTCTTTTCCTAAGTTGTTCTTTGGCGTAATTAACTTCACGCACTTTTTCCAACCGAAGAACATCCATTAGCGCCAGCATTTCATATAACAATGGGTCTTTCTGAATTGCTTTAACCTGGTTGGAATACAATGGTTCAACTGAAGTTCCTTTTTGAGTTCCATTGAAATCAGGCCAGACGTAGTAAGCTTCCAAACTAAAATGCCGGCGCATGAACTCATGTCCGGTAGAAGTAGGAATACCGATATTTATTGTGCCCAATTGCGCAGGAAAAACATATTTGAATCCGAATTCCAAAAACTCAAAAAGGCTTTGTCGATTCACCTGGTTTTTGGAGTAATTAATTAGTCCGGCGCTCCTGCTTCTTTGCAATGATTCAGATATCTCAGATGGGCTAATAAAAAGCTCCTGCGACAAATCCTTAAACAGCATGTCCTGTTGCGTGGCGATCATTTTCAATAACACCACAATATCGTGCGGTCGCATGCCGGGATGCCTTTTCATGAGACAAAGCTAAGCAATAATTCGCGATTTGCAATTTGCGAATTGAAAATTGTTGGTTTTTTAGTTGAATTATTGACATTTTAACTTCGGCAATTATTTAACTACGTCCCTTTGACCCACTCCATTTTTCTACTAAAATCCAGCAGTAAATAGCGTTGGGTCACGAATGTAAGATGCACTACCGTGTCCCCGCAAATCCTGCCAATGCCGTCGTTCAATCTCACAAAGTCACGTTTTGTTTGACGGTTGATCACGATTCTAACAGAACGAACGTTCAGTTTTTTGACCGTTTAAATATGTTGATCACCGTTATCTTCGTACCTCCATATTTTATACCATGAAACAACTCATCGAATGCGTTCCCAATTTCTCCGAAGGACGCGACCTGAACATCATCAAACAAATTACTGACGCGATTGAAGCCGTGGATGGCGTGCGCCTCCTGAATGTTGATCCCGGCAAAGCCACGAACCGCACGGTTGTCACATTTGTGGGTGAACCTGCTGCGGTAATTGAAGCGGCATTCCGCGGAATCAAAACTGCAGGAGAACTCATCGACATGAGCAAACACAAAGGCGAGCATCCGCGCATGGGCGCAACAGATGTTTGTCCGCTCATTCCGGTTGCGGGAATTTCCATGGAAGAAACCGCGAGGTATGCGCAGCAATTGGGCGAGCGTGTCGGAAAGGAACTGCAGATTCCGGTTTATCTCTACGAGGCCGCGCAGAAAAACAAAGACCGCAATAATCTTTCGGTGATCCGTGCTGGTGAATATGAAGGCTACTTCAAAAAGATCAAATTGCCGGAATGGAAACCCGATTTCGGTCCGGCGGAATATGATGTGAAACGCGGTGCAACCGTAATCGGTGCGCGCGATTTTCTCGTGGCATACAACATCAACCTGAATACCACATCGACACGCCGCGCGAATGCCATTGCGTTTGATGTGCGCGAAGCGGGCCGTACGGAAAAAGATGCCAAAGGAAATGTGATCAAACACACTCCGGGAACGTTGAAATCCGTGAAAGCCATTGGCTGGTTCATTGAGGAATATGGCGTTGCCCAGATCTCGATGAACCTCACAAACATCAACGTAACTCCTGTTCACGTGGCGTTTGATGAGGTCTGCAAAAAAGCAGACTCGCGCGGAATACGCGTTACCGGTTCTGAACTCGTTGGATTGATTCCGTTGAACGCTTTGCTCGACGCCGGAAAATATTTCCTGAAAAAACAACAGCGTTCCATTGGCGTTTCGGAAGCGGAACTGATCAAGATCGCTGTGAAATCGCTCGGGCTCGACGAACTCGGTCCGTTCAAACCAGAAGAGCGTATCATCGAGTATCTCCTGAAGGATAACGCCGATGCGAAACTCGTTAGTATGTCGCTGCGCGCATTCGCCGATGAAACCGCGAGTGAAAGTCCCGCTCCGGGTGGCGGATCAATTTCTGCTTACATGGGTGCACTGGGCGCTGCCTTGGCAACCATGGTGGCGAATTTATCATCGCACAAACGCGGATGGGATGACCGCTGGGAAGAATTTTCCCAATGGGCGGAGAAAGGCCAGAAGTTTCAGTCGGAACTGATTCGTTTGGTTGACGAAGACACGAAATCATTCAACTTCATCATGACCGCGTTCGGATTACCGAAGGGAAATGATGAAGAAAAAGCGGCGCGCACCAAGGCCATACAGGATGCAACGAAATACGCCACTGAAATTCCTTTCCGTGTGATGGAAGCTTCGTTTCAATCCATGGAAGTGATCAAGGCCATGGCGGAAATCGGGAATCCAAATTCGGTTTCGGATGCGGGTGTTGGAGCTTTGGCAGCACGTTCGGCAGTACTGGGTGCATTTCTTAACGTTAAGATAAACGCAGCCGGATTGACTGACAAAACATTTGCTGCCGACATTACTTCGCGTGGCCAGGACATACAGGACAAAGCCATTGCACTTGAAGCAGACATACTGAAAGTGGTCAACGAAAAGATCGGATAAGTGACGCCAGGTGGTACCACCTGACGTCACTTCAGACCAGTTACCAACCGGCATAACATTTTGATGTTGACGCCCGTAAAAGAATTTATATGGCGCGTATCCGGGAGTTTGTGCTGAAGCATCCTATACTGGGAAAGATCATTTTCTTTTTTCCGGTGCAATTGTTCCTCGTCCAGATCAAGAAGAATCCCGTACTGATCATCTTCTGGCTCCTGCTTCTTGGATTTGTCACCGGAAAATTAGCCGCACGTTACGGTTTGTCCCTCCTGTTTGTTGATCCGGAATATCTTGGCGAAGTTGGATTTCTTTCATTCTTCATTGTAGGATTTGCCTGTGGTGGTTTCATCATGGCCTACCAGATATCCTGTTACATTCACAATGCATTTCGTTTTCCGTTCCTCGCCACGGTAAGCCGCCCGTTCGTGAAATTCTGCATGAACAACATCATCATTCCCGGCATATTCATTCTCGTTTATGCCTGGCAGGTTTTGGCTTTCCTGCGTAACGAACCCATTTCAGGCACGCAGGTCTTCCTCGATATTTCCGGATTTCTCCTGGGCAACGGCGTGTTCATTCTCATCTCGTTGATCTACTTTTTCCGCGCAGGAAAAGATCTCACGCAGATGTTCGGAATCAACGACCAGTTGAAAACGCACCGGGTGAAACGCATGATTCTCTTCCGCGACCCGAAACTGAAACAACTGAGCTGGAAAGCCATCCAGCCCGGACAAGAAGCGCGCGACTGGCATGTTGAAACCTACTTCATTTCGTTTTTCCGGATACGAAGAGCACGGCCGTTTGGTCATTACGACAAAGAACTGTTGAACCGCGTGTTCAGGCAGAACCACGGACGTGCGGTGCTGTACGAAATCATTGTGATCATCACCCTGCTCCTCTTCGGTCTCATGCGCGACAACCAGTACGTGATGATCCCCGCTGCAGCCAGTGTTTTTCTTCTCTTCACGCTATACCTGATGTTTACCGGGATACTGAACACCTGGTTCCGCGGCTGGTCAACACTGATCACTGTTTTGATCCTGCTGTTTTTCAACTGGCTCGTGCAATTCGATTTATTTGGCAACCGCACCAAAGCTTACGGATTGAATTATAAAGTTGCACCGGTGGAGTATTCTTCAGCAATGATCAACGGGTTTTCGCTCGACCAGGCGCGATACCGTACCGATTCACTCAACACCATTGCGATGCTTGAAAAATGGTACGCAAAAAATGCTTCGGCGGAAAATCCGAAACCAAAAATGTCCATCATCTCCTGCAGTGGTGGCGGTTTGCGTTCTACGCTCTGGACATTTTATACGCTGCGTTATCTCGACAGTATCTCGGGTAATAAACTCATGGATCAAAGCACGCTCATCTGTGGTTCCTCCGGGGGAATGCTGGGCGCCGCTTATTACCGCGAATTGTTTTTGCGTGATAAACGTGAAAACAAAAACGACCGGTACAACATGAACTATGTGCATTCCGTCAGTTCCGATTTGCTCAACCCGGTTGCGTTTTCCGTTGCAGTAAACGACTGGTTTCTTCCGCTGCGTAGTTTTGAATACGAAGGCGCGCATTACAGCATGAACCGGGCGTACGCTTTCGAAGAAGCCGTTCACAGGAATACGTCGGGCTGGCTCAATAAGCCCATGGTGGATTATAAGGAGCCCGAGGCAAATGCAGAAATACCGATGATGATTCTTGCGCCCACGATCGTGAACGACGGGCGCAAACTCCTGATCAGTCCACAAGGTATTTCCTATCTCACTGCCGGCCGCAATGCATCGTCGCCGGATTTCAATTACACACCCGATGCAATCGAATTCAACCGGTTGTTTGCCAATCACAATGCAGACCGGTTGCGGTTTTCTTCAGCGTTGCGCATGAGTGCTACGTTTCCGTATATCACTCCGCTCACAGAACTGCCCACAGAACCTGTGATCGAAGTATTCGATGCCGGCATGCGTGACAATGTCGGGACCGACAACGTACTTCGTTTCCTGTATACGTTCAAAGACTGGCTCGAAACGCACACGTCAGGTGTAGTCATTATTCAAACCCGCGACAAACGAAAAGTGCGTGAGCCGGACCGCAATTCAGGAAACACGATCATGAAATCATTGTCGAAGCCGCTGGCCAGTTTCTACGGAAACATGTTCGGCGTACAGGATTACGGTCACGACCGTGAATTACTGGCGGCCGGTTCG
>DATHKF010000529.1:0-2555 GCA_035489505.1 Bacteroidia bacterium
TGTTGATTTCTGTCATTGCCGCCCTTGCAGCCGCGTGGAGTTTTTTTCTTTTGTATCCGCGGACGCAATTGATCGCCCTGCTGCCGGCCGCACTTTCCGTGGCCTATGCTTTTCCATCGTTCTACTGGAACAGAAAATGGATCAAACTCCGGGAAATTCCGGTGCTCAAAATTTTTATCGTCGCAGTTGTATGGGGTATGATCTGTGTCTGGTTGCCAGTTGCGGCAGACGACAGCTATCCGCAATGGTATTCACCGGAAGTGATGGTGTGGTTTGTTTCCTGCTCACTCATGATTTTTGCGATCACGGTTCCGTTCGATATCCGTGATCTCACCTACGATGGACAAACGCTAAGTACGATCCCCGCGATGGCCGGAGTAAAACGGGCTGTGATGGTTGCCCTTGCGGCCTTGTTATTGTCAGCCGGCGGGGTGTTCCTTGCCGACTACATGACATCGCTTGTTACCATGCACCACGCTGTGTTTTATTTCGCGTGGTCGGTGGTGACTGGTGTGCTCATTGCGTTCAGCAAACCCAGCCTGCACGAATATTATTTCTCGTTCCTGATGGATGGAGTGATGATCCTGCTCTGGGCGATGATTGCTTTTCTCTGAAGCAGTTTGCGTGGGTTAAAATTCGGGACATGTTTGATCGGAACAAGCAATCGCAGAATCATGACTTGTTGATGTATGCAAAAAACAACCACGAAGGCACGGCGACACGGAGTTATTGATTTTTGAAATCCGTTTACCGTGCGGCAGGGCGCGGAGCAAATCGCTTCGCGATTTAATGTGTTATCTCAAATGTGCAGGTTCACTAATCACGAAGTGATCATTACCTGGGCCGTGCCGACGCAGGGAATGATTGTCAAATAGTAAGCGCCGTGTCGCCGTGCCTCCGTGGTTAAATTTCATCGGCAATCAAACGAAACACTAACTGACACCATCGAAAACCGAGTTCAGCGCAAATTCAAACTCACGCACGGTCATGAGAATATCTTCCTGCGTGTGTACGGAAGAAACAAATCCAACTTCATAACCCGAAGGCCCGAGATAAATTCCTTTTTCGAGCAAGGCATGGTACATCAGCCGGAAATGTTTCATGCTGGCTGCATCAATCTGCGCTGCTGAACGAATGGATTCTTCACCGGTAAATGCAATCCAGAAAATGGAACCGATGGAAAATAATTTAACGGGATAATTTTTTTCTGCCACGTAATCGCGGATCCCGGTTACAAGTTGGTTGCATTTCTTTTCGAGCTCTTCATAAAATCCGTCCGCGAGACAGAGTTTCAGTTGCGCAATCCCTGCAGCCATTGCCACGGGATTTCCGGAGAGAGTTCCGGCCTGGTATACATTTCCTTCGGGAGAAATCATGGCCATAATTTCTTTCGACGCACCGTAAGCGCCAACGGGTAAACCGCCGCCAATGATTTTTCCGTACGTGATAATATCGGGTTTGATGCCGTAGTATCCCGCTGCGCCGGTGAAGCCAATACGGAAACCGGAAATGACTTCATCGAACAGCAGAAGCGTTCCATAGCGTTTGCAGGTTTCGCGGAGAAACTGAAGAAATTCTTTGCGCTGCAAAAGCAATCCGTTGTTCGCGGGAATGGGTTCTATGATCACGCAGGCGAGATCGTGACCAAACTTTGTAAATGCTTCTTCAAGCGCAGCTTCATTGTCCAGCGGGACAACGATGGTTTCATTCACAAAAACTTCGGGCACGCCTTCAGAGGAAGTATTTCCAAACGTTACAAGACCGGAGCCTGCTTTGACCAGGAGAGAATCGGAATGCCCGTGGTAACATCCTTCGAATTTGAGGATCTTGTTTCGGTGCGTATACCCGCGTGCAAGACGGATTGCGCTCATTACCGCTTCCGTTCCGGAACTGACAAAGCGGATTTTCTCAATGAAAGGATTGTTTGAAAGGATCAGTTCCGCCAGCTCGTTTTCAAGGGCGGTAGGAGCGCCAAAAGAAGTTCCGTTCTGCACGGTTTGTGTAATGGCGCCAATCACTTCAGGATGTGCGTGACCGTTGATGAGCGGTCCCCACGATCCGCAATAATCGATGTACTCATTGCCATCAGCGTCCCAGGTATGCGCTCCTTTTCCTTTGGCAATGAACAAAGGAGTTCCGCCCACGGAGCGGAATGCACGGACCGGTGAATTAACTCCACCGGGAAAATATTTTTTTGCTGATTCGTAAAGTTCTTCGGAACGTTTGGTTTTCATGGGCGCAAAGATATGAGGTCGCGGGTCTCACGTGGTAAAAAAATCACCGCGGAGGCGCAGAGACGCGGAGCCCATACTCAGGGAAGCAATGATCGCAGAGTGCGCTCTCTGCCTCCTACTAAGTAACGGTGCTCCGCGCCTCTGCGGTGAAATAAAAAACAATCCCCGCTAAAAAGCAAACCCCGAAGCGAACTGAATCGCTCCGGGGTTTTGAACACTGAGATTCTCTTCACATACCTACTTCACCGGAACCTCATACGTTGTTTTCAATTCTACGCGACGGTTTTTTGCACGTCCTGTTGACTTATTGTTGTCATCAAT
>DATHKF010000530.1:0-3612 GCA_035489505.1 Bacteroidia bacterium
ATTACTGCGCTGGACACGTTGGAATGTCAACTCACGATATTCGTACCGAACTCATTCACACCAAACGGTGACGGACCGAATGATACGTTTCTTCCGATCTTCGGATGTCCGCCGGCTGAATACGAAATGTTCGTCTTTGACCGGTGGGGCAACTTAATTTTCAGAACAACGGATGTAAACCGGGGATGGGATGGAGACAATTCATCGGAAAACCCGGCGCAGGTAGATACGTACGTGTGGAGAATCAAGTGCAGATTTTACGAAGGAGATAAAAAGCGGGAGTTCACGGGGCATGTTGCCCTCATCCGGTAGCGGCGACTCAAATGTTCTTCGAACAAATTTAGCCGTTCGTCGAATCACTCCATATTCAGAGGCGAAACGGGTACACCCTGCTGATGCGTGTGTGTATCTTTGATTTGACTCCACGTTGTTTATGTACAAAATCAGGGAGAAGCCGCTTCTCTACACGCTCGCATTTATTCAGTTTACACATGTCATGGATTTCATGATCATGATGCCGCTCAGCACGCATTTTACGGATGAGTTCGGGATCACCAATGCGGCGTTCGGGTTACTCGTTGCGAGTTACAACATCAGCGCGGGAATTTTTGCGGCTGCCGGCGCGTTTTTCATCGATCGTTTTGACCGGAGAAAAGTAATGCTCCTGTGTTACACGGCGTTTATTATCGGAACACTGGCCTGCGGTTTTGCACCCACGTTCGGGTTTCTTCTTGCTGCGCGGATTTTTACCGGGATGTTTGGCGGAATAATTATTTCGACCATGCTCAGTATTGTTGCCGATGCAATTCCGTACGAACGCCGTGCATCAGCCATGGCCATTATGTACATGGGTTTTTCCGGCGCCGCGATCCTGGGTGTGCCGGGCGGAAGTTTTATTGCCGCACATAGCAGCTGGCACATTCCGTTTATTGTCATCGCAGTAATGGGCATTCCGATTCTCTTTGCTGCCATGCGTTTTATTCCGCCCATGGCCGCCCACGTGGAAGAAGCAAAAAAGCGAAACCCATTCAGGCAGTTTGCAGAAATCGTTTCATCGCGTAACCGTTTACTCGGACTTTTACTTATGGGTTTGCTCATGCTCGGACATTTCTCGATCATCCCATACATTCCCAACTTCATGGTACACAACCTGGGCATGGAGGAACAATATGTTGGATTTATCTATCTCGCAGGAGGTGTGGCCAGCGTATTTTCCATGCGCGTGATTGGACGTTTGTCCGACAAACACGGAAGCCTGAAAGTTTTTGCAGTGCTTTCGCTGTGCGCACTTTTCCCGATACTGACGATCACACATCTGCCCGTGGCGGGACTGATTGTGATCCTGCTTCTTGCTGCAACTTTGTTTGTGTTCGGTGGCAACCGCGGTGTTCCTGCCAATACGCTGATCTCTGCAACGGCATTGCCGCACCAGCGCGGTGGATTTATGAGTCTTACTTCAGCCGTTCAGCAACTCGGCGCTGGACTGGCTTCTTTTTTCGCGGGCCTGTTGATCACCGAAGGACCTAACCATACCGTGTTGCAATACGATCACGTGGGTTATCTCGCAGCGGCAGCAAGTATTCTTGCCGTGCCGGTGGCGATGATGATTAAGCCGGTTGCGAAACTCCCTGCGGAAGAATAGCCGCCCTTCGACAAGCTCATGGCAAGCGCCGCCGCAGAGGCCGCAAAGGTTTCGCAAAGGTGATGGAGGGGCCGTTCACGAATGAGAAGTTTGAGAACAGGATAAAGTGACACGTGACTCCGGAGGAGTCACATATCCCTTGAACGAAGTGAAGGGGGTTATTTATCCGACTCCGGAGGAGTCGCATGTTCTCCCTTTTCATCCGTTAAGTCTGTTTCATCCGTGCTGCTACGAGTTAAGTCATCCTCATCTTCATTCCTGACACCCATGTTAACTATGTTCTATGTGTTTATTTAATTTAACCACATAAGCAACATAGTTGACATAGTTATTAAGATTGGCCTGAGTGCACATTAGATCGCTTCGCGCTTTCGAAACTTAATGTCTCAATGAATTCGGATTGCGGTGGTTGATCACGAAGCGATCATGAACTATGTGCATTTCTTCATTTCCTGGCACCTATGTTTACTATGTTACTATGTTGTTTTTAATTTAACCACATAAGCAACATAGTTGACATAGTTATTAAGATTGGGATGAGCGCACATTAGATCGCTTCGCGATTCAAGGCTTCGGAGGAGTCACATGTTCACCTTTTTCATCCTCGTCACTCAATTCCTCGTCATCATCCGCAGTTCGTTTCCGTCCTTCCAGCAACTGCGATGGCAACAACCCCGAAAGAAAATCAATCGGGTTCCATACTCCCGGCTCCACTTTGATCTGCGACATGCGCACCGAGAGAAAGAAAACAAGATAACCACCCGAAAGAAACGCGCTCGTCATCGACGCATTTCCGTAAGCTGTTCCATACACGAAACACGAAGCAAGATATTCAAACGCAAACAGCAGGATCAATGATCCGGCCAGTGTTGACGTGAGCCTTTGCGAATTGAATGCAATCGCCTCTTGCGGTTCTGATTCCGCTGATTGATTGAGTGCGTTGTTGAGAAACGAAATGTAAATGAGAATTAACGAAAGGTAGAAGAACAGTGTAATGATACCGAGCGACTGCACCTTTTCGTTGAGCAACCAGAAATCATAAAATCCGTGAGCCGCAGTTGCAAACAGGAAGAACAGCGGAATCAGCCACCAGCGGGTGGGCCAACGGAATTTGTACAGGACAAATCCGTAAGCAACCATTGCACTGCAGGCCATGTGTGAAACGGAAGAAGTTAAGGCGCGCGAATGAATAACATCGAGACCGTAATTCGCGATGTACATCAGGTTTTCAAAAAAAGCAAAACCGAGTCCGCAGGCAGAAGCGACAACGAGATAGTCGATCGGTTTTTTGATGATGCCGGTGAAACGCAGAATGATCAGGAATGGAATGAGTTTCACGAGCTCTTCGATGAAACCGATTCCCGCAAAACAAAACAGGAGATCGTTGAGGATGTTTCCGTCCATCCAGAAACCGAGTCCGTGTTTGTAATAGGCGTACAGCCACCAGGAACTCATGGCGAGCAAGGCCCCGATGAAAACCGGAACAAGCAAATGCCTGATTTTTATTTTCGAGAGAAACGTGAGCCGCCAGAGAAAAAACAACCACGCAATAAGAATGGCTGCCCCGCCGGCAACGCCCCAGGAATTTATTCCGCGGAACATCGATTGAAATTTCAGCAAATAGAAATTGCCGAGGTCTTTTTCCTGGTAATAAATGCGTGAGCGTAATTCGTCGGGAACAAATTTATCAGCTCCCGAATAAACGAGCGCCCGCAACGATGTATCGCGACCCTGCAGATCGTACAGCACGGCGAGATATTCGTAAGCGCCTTCTTTGTAGCCCTTGTTCCGGATCTCGGAAAAGAAATGATCTTCGGCTTGCGATGAACCCGCACCAAGCAGCATTATTTTTCCGGCGAGATAATTCACGTATTTCGTTGTGGGATCGTCGACGAGCCGGAGATGAAATGATGCCGTGGAATAATCCGGAATGGTTTGCGAGAGGGAATATTTCGCGAGCATCACATGAC
>DATHKF010000531.1:0-2560 GCA_035489505.1 Bacteroidia bacterium
GCGATAGGTATCACGCGATTCCATGGAAAGTTTTTCAGCCCATGTTTCCATGAATTTAACCGCGTCCGGGTGTTTAGCAAATTCGCTGAGCAAAATCACTTGTTCGAAATTTTCGGAATACGCCAATACATCGTACGAACTGATGTGCGCATAGCGCGCACCTATGGGAAGACCTACACGGCCAACACCACCGGGCATCATCACATGAAAATAATCTTTGACCAAACGGACCTCTGTGTAATCATTCAGATTGGACCAATCTCCTCTGCGCATATGAAGAAATTGCCTGTAGCTTCTGATTCTGCGCCCTGATGTATCTATTTCCGTTCCGCGAATGTCGAGAAACAGGAGAAACGATAGAATCGCAACTGGTGCAGCAACGATCGCGACCAGCCAGAGTCCTTGTACACTGCCAAAGATGAGTGCTATGAGAGAAATCACGAAAAAGATTAATCCGAGCATTGAAAGCGTTCCTTTAAACTGAGCGCCGCGCGAAATGGTTTCCATGAGCCCGAAGATACAATTTGAACTTTCACGGGAATCATCAAAACTCTAACATTATTATTAAGAGGTTTCCTGAAATAAGCGTAAAATTGAATATTCAATAACCCAAAAAAACTAAACCATGTCAAACTTTACCAATCTCGCATTCAAAGGCGGCGGCGTTCTCGGCATCGCTTATGCAGGAGCCATCCAGGTGCTCCAGGATCAAAATATTCTTCAGAACATTCAGCGTGTGGCCGGAACATCCGCCGGTGCAATTACCGCAGCGCTGGTGAGCCTGAAGTACACGGCAGAAGAAATCTATTCGATTGTTCAGTCGACGGATTTTAAATCTTTTGAAGACGGGTTCGACCCGCTTCGCATTGCAACGAAATACGGTATGTACGAAGGCGATGCATTCCTGACGTGGATGCAGACCCAGATCACCGCGAAAGGACTTGCATCTACGGCTACGTTTGCAGACCTGAAGGCGAAAGGCATGCTTGATCTTCATGTGTTCGCAACGGATCTCAATGCGCAGGGACTGAAGCAATTTTCATACGAGACAACGCCGAACGTGGTGGTTGCCGAAGCGGTGCGTGCATCGATGTCGATTCCACTTTTCTTCGAAGCCTGGTCATTCACCAATAACAATCCCGACAATCACATTTACGTAGACGGCGGAATGATCTATAATTTCCCGATCACGATCTTCGACAACGGCAGTCCGAACGAGCAAACACTTGGCGTGTACCTGCAGAATCTCGGGCCGGCTCCTCCGCCCAGCGGACTTACGCACGATCACGTGTTGCAATACGTGAGAGATCTTTTTGACACGATGATGGATGCGCAGGTGGTTGATTTCGACAACGACCCGGAAGAGAAGAGCCGTACCATCGTGATCGACAACCTCGGAATTTCTGCAACCAATTTCGGATTGACAGACGATCAGAAAACGGCGCTGTACAATTCCGGAAAGAAATATGCGACAGCCTACCTCACACCTGTAGCGCCAGCGGTGTAATTCCGGCGGATTCACAGGTCCATGAATTTTTGCCCCTGCCGGATTTTCCGCCAGGGGCATTTTTTATCGACGGTGACTCTTTTTTGGCCACCAGGAGTTGTTAAAAACCGCTTAAGCGGTTGAGCGATCTGGAGTTGTTCATTGCCGGGGGCTTAAGCACCCGGCAATGAACACAATGTGTTTGCCAAACGGTTTCAACCATTTTTATTCTGGCGACATTGAATAAATGATTTCAAACTGAGCCACTACTTTTTTTATCCGGAGATTATACCGATTGGTATATTATTCGTATCTTTGCGTCTCATTACAGCATTCCATGCTCACAAAGTCGGAACGTACGCGGCAATTCATTATCGAAAAAACGGCACCTGTTTTTAATGCGAAAGGGTATGCCGGTACCTCGATGAATGATCTCGTGGAGGCCACAGGTCTGACCAAGGGAAGCATCTACGGCAATTTTGAAAATAAAGATGAAGTGGCGCTGGCTGCTTTTGATTATAATTTTGAATTGCTCGTGGTCTACATCAAAAAGAAGATGCAGCTACGAACTTCGGTGATCGATCAATTGCTGGTGTATCCTGAAACGTACCGCAATTACCTGAAGCTTCCTTTTCTTCATACAGGCTGCCCGATTGCCAATACATCAACGGAGGCAGATGATACGCACCCGGAATTGAAAAAGAAAGCTGCGGAGGCATTGCACTTCTGGAGAAATTCGGTGGAGCGGCAACTGAAGAGAGGTATTGAAAATAAGGAGATCAAAAGCGATACGAATATCAACGAAGTTGTTTCTGTACTGACTGCGCTTATCCAGGGTGGAGTTTTGCACGCGCAGGTATCCGGCAAAACAAATTACCTGAATGCATCCATGAAGTTTCTCGAAAGAATGATCAAAGACCTGAAGCGTTAAAAAAATTTGCCACAGAAAATACCAAACGGTATATTATAGAAAAGGTATGAAAGAAGTATTTATCATTTCGGCGAAACGTACACCCATCGGAGGCTTCCTCGGAAATTTATCGGGACTCTCGGCGACGGAACTGGGATCGCTGG
>DATHKF010000532.1:0-6472 GCA_035489505.1 Bacteroidia bacterium
ATTCGATTGGTCTTTTTGCAGATCAAGCAACATGCGCGAATAACCATGAATAGCGCGTAGCGGTGCACGCAGGTCATGCGATACGGAATAGGAGAATGATTCCAGTTCCCGGTTCGCGGATTCCAGCTGTGCTGTGCGATCGATCTTTTCCTCGTTTTGAAAGGCCAGTTCTTTATTGGCGATAATCAATTCAGCGGCCCGCTTTTCTTTTTCCTCGTTTTGAAACGCAAGTTCGATATTGGCAATTTTCAATTCTGCTGCCCGTTTTTCCTTTTCCTTATTTTGAAACGCAAGTTCTTTGTTGGCCACACTTAGTTCAGCCGCGCGTTTTTCTTTTTCTTCATTTTGAAAAGCCAATTCTTCGTTGGCAATGCCTAGTTCAGCGGCCCGTTTTTCTTTTTCTTCATTTTGAAAAACAAGTTCTATGTTGGCAATTTTCAATTCTCCTGCCCGTTTTTCCTTTTCCTTATTCTGAAAGGCCAGTTCTTTGTTGGCCACGCTTAGTTCTGCTGCCCGTTTTTCTTTTTCTGCGTTTTGGAAAAGAAGTTCCTTGTTGGCGATGCTTAATTCCGCAGCGCGTTTCTCTTTCTCTTCGTTTTGAAAGACCAGTTCTATATTGGCAATAATTAATTCCGCTGCCCGTTTTTCTTTCTCCTTATTCTGGAAACTCAGTTCTTTATTTGCAATCACGAGCTCCGCTGCACGCTTCTCTTTCCTTTCATTCTGGAAAGCCAGCTCTTTATTGGCAACGATCAACTCCTCTGCACGCGCTTCTTTTTCCTGGTTTTGAAACGCAAGCTCCCTGTTGGCAATGTCCAATTCCGCTGCCCGTTTTTCTTTCTCTTTGTTTTGGAAAGCCAGTTCACCGTTGGCAAGGACCAGTTCATCGGCCCGTTTTTCTTTTTCAATGTGCTGAAGGGCCAACTCCTCGTAGGCCACAACTAACTCTGCAGCTCGTTTTTCTTTTTCTTCGTTTTGAAAAGCCAATTCTTTGTTGTCTGCAATAAGGTCTGCAGTAAGTTTCTCTTTCTCTGGATTCAGCAGACCCTTTTTTTGATTGGTACCACTGGAATCATGTGTATTTGCGGTTGAAGACATATCAGGGGTGACAGGTTATTTTTTTATACACAGGCACACAAAAAACCATCGCTGGTCAGTCGTAATCTGTGCTAAGAATTGGAAATAGCAATATTTCCTGCTCTATTTTTAGAAAGGAAGGTGTCTACCAAAAGCAGTAGATAGACAATCAACAAGGCTGAGACGAAGCAATATAGTATGGCCCAATAAATTCGTTCAGGCGTCGGGAACAGGCGCTAACCTCAAGGTGAAGGTAGTCTACTTTGATGCAGTGCGCCCTACATAATCACAATAAACCTTACAGCGTGCTATGGCGAAGGTCTTAAATGGTTGAATACGCGTGTTTGACGTGTTAATTGGGAGGAACCCCGTTCGTTAAAACCGGCCAATACCGAACGAAGTTTTGAGAGACAGACGAACTGGTTATTTGTGGGAGAAGGCGGTCATCACAGTACAACCGGGAGCGAAACGAATCAGTCTTCCAATTCGTTTTTCTCCTCCGCTTTTTCGTCGGTGATCAAACGGTTCATCGTATGGAAACGCAGACTTTCTTTGATCTCTTTTTCTGTTTTGGTCGTGGTGATTTCGATCAGGTAACTTTCTCCGGGAAGAATATCAAAACCATTGTCAGAGAACGTTGTGCCGGGATCATCGCAAGTGATCATCACTGCACGGAGGTAAACCGGGGAAGTAAGCGTGATCGCCATAGGGCCTTCCTTGATGTAGCGCACAAATGTACATTTAGGTTCAGCCTCCGGAAGATTCAACTGCATGGGCTGCGCGAGTACCTGTGTGGCAGTTGCCAGCACACTTGTGCGACTAAATCCAATCGAAATCAGCTTTGCAGTGAGCACTCCGTTTTCTGCGGAAAGGGAATCGAACAACTGTTTCTTTGCTATTCTAAAATAACAGTGAGAACTGTGAGCAGGCAGAGCGTATGGATGCGAATAGGAATATTTGGTTGCACCTTGAAACGAGACCCAGTTGACATTTAAAATCGGCGATTTCTCCGTCAGTGAGTTATTCACAACCCATACCAGTACAGAATCGGGTGTGACCTCAAAACTGATCATCAAATCGCTGTAAAGACGTTTCAGGTTGTACCACGCGAGTTTTTTTCTTCCCGAGTAATCCTGCACCGACCACGAAGTCGCCGGCCAGCAATCGTTGTACTGCCAGAACAAGGAACCCATGCATCGCGGCATATTTCTACGCTGTGCTTCAATGGCGGTGGTCATTGCATCGCGTTGCATAACCTGCGAGAGATACACGTAATCTTCAAACGAGTTCGGAGTGATCCCGTAATCGCGCTTCATGTAGGTTTCAATCGTTTGGTAACCGGTCGGATGTTTCTGGTGCAACTGAATGGTACTGTCGGCAAACCACTTCGATGTTTCGGCGCCCATTTCCTTGAACGTATGAAACGAAGGCGCGCCCTGGAATCCGAATTCAGAAACAAATCTTCCGGTGTGCGTTTCGTACGAAGAGAACGGCTCCATGCCCCACCACACGCCCCAGTAGTGAACGTCACCGCGCGTGTAGGCTTCTTTTCTTCCCCAGCCGTTGTGTGGCGATGACATGAGGTATGGAAAAAACGGATCGGTGCGATTAAGCGTTGCCATGAACTTCAGCTGGTACTCCAGGTATTCGTTGTAGATGGCGGTGGAATCCTGGACGGAATATTCCATTTGCTTTTGCCAACCCCAGTTGAACCAACCTTCACGGTTTTCGTTATCGCCGCACCAGAGCGCAATGCATGGATGCGATGCAAGCCGCCGGTAGTTGTCGTTGATCTCATGAGTGAGCATGTTGTTCCGGTCAAGTGTCTTGTACGGATACATGCTGCACGCAAACATCAGGTCCTGCCAGACCATCAGTCCGAGAGAATCACATTGTTCGTAAAAATAATCCGATTCGTATGCACCACCGCCCCAGACACGGACCATGTTCATGTTCAGTTCATGCATGTCTTTCAATTGCCGCACTATTTTTTCGCGGGGAACACGCGGAAGAAAATTGTCGGATGGGATCCAGTTCGCGCCTTTCGCAAAAACCGGAACATCGTTGAGAATGAAGGTGAACGAACCGTCGTTGCCAATGCGATCAGAACTCAATTCAATTTTCCGGACGCCCGTTTTCGTTTTTACCCTGGAATAGTTGTCTTTTCCACGACGTCCCTGCGGCCGCGCGGTAAGCACAAACTCATACATCTCCGGAGTGCCCAATCCGTTGCACCACCAGAGCCGCGGCTTGGGTATTTTGAATTCCAGCTGAAGATGTTCGTTTGTTTTTCCGGCGTGTTTGTATTTGCTGCTGAACAGGGAAACCAGGTTTTCTCTTACACCGAAATTATAAATACCGGGACGGTCGGACTGGAACATGAAATCTACTTTCATGTAAGCCGTGTCTTTCGAAAGATAATCGAGCGTATACACCACATCGGTTACGCGAAAGTCGCTCCAGGCCACCAGGCGAACAGGTTTCCAGATTCCGCACGTCACAAACCGCGGTCCCCAGTCCCAGCCAAACTGGTATTGCGCTTTGCGGATGAATACGCGATCGCCACCCGGATATTTTTTCACTGGAGAAAGCGCCCTGTTCTGCTCAATGAGTTCCGAAGCAGGATGAAAAACAATTCTCAGGCGGTTATTGGCCTTCACGAATTTCTTTATGTCAGCCGTGTACGAAAGAAACATGTCTTCCGCAGTGAAAAGCAATGAATCGTTCAGGTAAACATCGGCGTATGTGTCGAGTCCGTCGAACTCCAGTTCAATGTGTTTTTCCTTGCGCAGTTTCTTCGAACATTCGAACGTGGTGGAATACTCCCAGGTTTTGGTTTCCACCCACTGGAGTTTCGATTCGTTCGTGCCGAAATACGGATCCGGAATTTTACCGTTTCGAAACAGGTCGGTATGCACCGTACCGGGAACCTCTGCAGGAAAGAATGCCGTTGTGCCCAGTTCACGAAACTGCCAGGCGGTGTTCAACCCGACTGTGTATTCCGTAGAAGGAGGAGGAGCAGGAACGTACGTTGCGAAGGCAGGCGCGTATGCTGACGCAAAGAGAATGAGCAGGAAGAGGACGCGCACCGGCATATCCAAATCTACGCTTTCAGTTTGGAATTCATCTCACGGATGAAATCAGGATCGGGGAGAACGTGAATGCCGAAACCAGAGTCGGGCGCCATGAATTTTTTTCGTGCGGAAGCATGGAATTCATCGCAGGTAGTTTGCGAAGCGATCGCAGTAATATTCGCAGGGTTCAATCCGCCTGCAACGAGTATGGTAATTTCCTTTCCGAAATTTTCATGCATTTTGCGCAGGATCGGAATGCCCATCGCTGCCGATTTTTCCTGGGCAGAGGTGAGCACGCGTTTTACGCCAACGGCAATCAGTTTTTTGATTTCGATTTGCGGGTGAATGCACACATCGAAAGCCCGGTGAAAAGTAACGGGCCGTCCTTCGGCGATATACATCACTTCCTGCATGAATTTGTCGTCGATCATTCCGTTCGACATCAAAGCGCCGGTTACAATTCCATCTGCTCCGGCTGCAATGCTCAGGGCCATATCGCGGAACATGATTTCCTTTTCCATCTCGGAAAAACAAAAGTTCCCGCCCCGCGGACGGATCATGACCTGAACCGGAATACCGATCGCTTGTTTGACAAACTGGATGGTAGCTGCTGTGGGAGTGAGGCCTCCCTCTACATAACCGCTGCAAAGCTCGATCCGGTCGGCGCCACATTCAGCCGCAATGAGCGCACCTTCTGGACTGAATACTGCAATTTCGAGTACTTTACTCACGGGGTATTCGGATAGTTTGTCTAAAATACAGGATGCGTTCTTGCAAAAACTATGGAATCTATGCTACTTTTGCGCACCCTATTGTTAATCATTTTAGCGAAACGCGTATGTTGATTGTAAAGAAGTCCAGGATTAAGAATGCAGGTAAAGGGTTATTTACCACCAGTCCGATACGCAAAGGTGACGTGATCGTCGAGTACAAAGGCGAATGGATGACCTGGGCGAAAGCGATGCGTCGTTACGACAACGACATTACAGCTGCGCGTTACCTGTTCCACATCAGTGATAAAAACACTATCGATGCACAGCTTACGATGGACGCTTTGGCCCGTTATGCAAACGATGCAGAAGGTCCAGGAAAGACGGGATTGAAGAATAACTCAGAATACGCGATCATCAAAAGGAAACCGTACATCGTAGCTTCGAAGAATATTGGCGCCGGTGCAGAGATCCTTGTTGACTATTCCGGAGATTACTGGGAAGTGATGCTCGCTGAAGAGAAGGACAAGGAGCCGAAGAATAAGAAGACGAAGAGCAAGTCGAAAGCGAAGAAGAAGAAATAATGTGCTGACTCACGTTACCGTTTGTCGTCCCTCGGCTCCGCTCGGTCTGACAAGTAGTTTCACTACAGAATTTCGGTAAACGTGTTGTTTCACGGTTTCGTTCGTCGGCCTCGGCGAGCTTGTCCAGAGCGAAGCCGATGGGCTCGGTCTGACAAGTGGTTTCATCAATAGATTTCGGTAAACGTGTTGTTTCACGGTCTCGCTAAACGACTCGTGGGGCGAAGCTACTTGTCAGACCGAGCGGAGCCGAGGTGTGACATGAAGCGATGTGGTGCGCCCATTAGCACATTAGCATATTAATAATTAGCACATTAATAGACGATCACCTCCGACACAAACAACCACGCCGGATTACCCGCACCCGGTTGCCCTTCAGGAATAGTTCCTGAGCCATTAATTACGATCTTAATGAAACGAGCTGCAACCGGCTTATCGGATTGCCACTCAGGTTCAGTATTGCCTGCGACCGGGTAATGCGGATAACCCTGTTCCGTAAAGTGAACTCCATCGACTGAAGTATAGAAATGATAATCGCTCGGTGCATAGATCCACCGTGCTGGTTCATGACCGCACAGAATAGTGATGCTTGAAAATGTGTCCAGCCGTCCAAGATCGAACACCGCATCCAGCGTATCTCCCCACCAGCCTAAGTATCTTGATTCACCGGAAACGCCGTCGTTCAACGCCAATGCCCCACCGGTATTGTATGAAGGGGAAGGATCTTTCCGCAGAGTAACTTTCTTTCCCTGCAATTTGTGATGCATGAAGTGTTCCCGGTAAACGGAACTGAGCTGGTGATCTCCATCGTACACCACTGCGTTGATGTGGTGACTTTCATTGACCAGGATGGCCCCGGTATAGAGTTGTGCATTGTAAGTCAGCTTCTCGTCGTCGAGCGTGTATTTGATTTCACCGAGCGCCGAAAAAGTGGAAAGGTGTACGAAGATTCCATCACCGTCCGGAGCTGGTTCGTACCGCGCCTGGATGTCAAACATTCTGCGCGAGTAATTCAATTTCATCTTGTCAT
>DATHKF010000533.1:0-5491 GCA_035489505.1 Bacteroidia bacterium
ATGGCTGCAGGAGTGGCGAGACTGTCTTTCGGATCAAAAACCACACCCTTGAACGTAATGGTGGGTTGCACAACAGGCGTGGTCTGACCGGCCAATGAGAGACTGATCAATGGAAAAAGCAGGAAAAGAAAAAACCGTGCAGTCAATTTCATTTATCTGTTCTTCAGCCACTTATACATGCGACTCTTTTTATTTCTGGATGATTTCCGGTTTGCTTTCACACTCTTGCCATCTTCATCTTTTTCGCGTGTTACAATCGAATATCTCAAACCAAACATAAACGCCGTATCGGTAATCGAAAAGAGGACGCGCTTGTCGCCCGCGATCCTTAACCTGAAGTCGCCAAAACCTTCCAAACGTTGCTTCATGAACATGTGCGAAAAGCCCCAGCCCAGGTTTCCGGTAAAGAAACGTTCATTGAGCAATTTCCCGAAGTAATAATGGTAATTGTCATTCAGGTTAGGTCCCACGTAATACCCTTTCCAGTCGACATACCCGATTCCGAATATGGTCCTGAAATACATGTCGCTTTCACCGATCTTCATGGACAGCTGTCCGTTCAGGTCAACGTTCCACGCCTGTATGTTTTCCAGAGAAACAGCATCGTGCCTGATGTGGCGCGTGAATGAACCTTCCCAGGCAAACCAGTTCGTCATGCGGTAAACGAGCCCGACATTGATCCCCGATTTATAAAGTCCTTTATTTTCGAAACGGTTGTTGATCACCGCAAACGAATAAGCGCTTTGAATAGCCAGCGATGTCTGGGTTGTTTTTTTAACCTCTTCGGTTGGAGCGGTAGATACACCCTGAACAACTTCCTGGGCGCCCGATTGAAGACCGGGAACCAGGATAAAAATCAAAACTACCCAAACGTAATTCTTCATTCTCCGAAGGTAGTGAATAAACGGTTTTGGAGAACCGGTTTATCGATGAGTTGACAGCTGGTTAACTTCCGTTGACAATTGGTGAATCGCTACGTGATTTTGATGCTTTTTTTACCACATGGAGCACTGAGCGATTTTCACAGAGTTTCATTGAGTACCCATCAATATGTTGCCCCTGTGAACCTCTGTGGTTTATTTCTTTATTGCGCGTAATAAACCTTCGCCGCCGTGGTTATTTCATAAATCCGCGGTTACAGCCACATTTTCGTCCGAAATTGCCTCCGCTGTCGAAAAAAAGCTATTTTTGCTGCTAATACTCACCTATCCTCGTATGAAGAAACTCATGCTTCAAAGTGTCGCTGTTGCGGCTGTTGCATTTTCCTTGACAATCACATCCTGTGGGAACGGAACTGACACAGATACTCCCGTTGATACCAATGATGTTGACACCGGAATGGTCACTACCGTTATTAAGGACGATATCCGCGTTCCTTCTCCCGGTGACATTTTCGAGTTCATGAAATTACTCGGCCCGGAAACCGGTGACGGCAATCTCCTGAACCCAACCGACAACGAGAAAAAATATACGAGCACTAAAAGCAAGGCCATTAACCTGGGCGTTTATTCCGCCGACCTGCTTTACGCTTCTACGTTTGATGTAAAAGATAAAGTGCTCAGCTATTTCGGAACTTCTATGCGCATGGGAACAGCGCTGAACGTAGCTACAGGCCTTTCTGAAAAAGACAAAGAGCGCATTTCTAAAAACGCAGGTAACGCCGATTCACTCATTGCAGTAGGCAACGACCTTTATCTTTCTACATTCTCCAATCTCGAAAGCAACCAGCGCGGACCTGAACTCAGCCTGATGCTGGCTGGTGGATGGATTGAAGCCATGTACCTTTCATGCAACATGGTGAAGGATTTTGAGAAGGATAAAAGCGTGGCGAATATGATCGCACAGCAGGATGTATCCCTCAACAACGTGATCGAATACATGACCCAGCACGAGTCAAATGAAGATGTGGCATCAGTTTTGCAACAGATGAAAGACCTCAAAGTTTTGTTTGATGCTGTAAGTACTACTGCGGGCGAAGCGCCGAAGCAAGTGGATGGAAAGCGAATGAAAGTGGGTGGTGGGCCGCAAAAGAACATCAGTAAAGAGCAATTTGACGCGATCAGAAAAAAAATTGAAGAAATCCGCAAGGGTTTTGTTGAGTTGACCTAACACACTTTTGTTTAAGAAACATTCTGCCATGAAAAAAATAACCGCCATCGTAATGACTGCAATCCTTCTGGGAATGCATGTTCAACTTCCATCACAGCTTCCGTGCAGCAACTATCACCGCCAGGCGGGATGCAGCCTTGCTTCAGAAGAAGGATTCCGTTACAACTCTCAATCGCGCAGCGGACTTTTCGCACGCGGAACTACATCCAAGCTGAAAGCAGTTTTCTATGCCGGCTTCGATTATTCCATCACCATCTGTCCGGATGCTTCACTGGGAACTGATATCCAGTTTACGCTGACTGATGCATTGGACGGAACCATGATCTACGACAATGCAACAGACGCCAAGTCGCCGCACATGGAGTTTTCATGCGAAACAACACGCAACATGTTTATCACCGTAATCATCCCGGGTGGTGGTCCTGCAAAAGGCCAGTCCGCGGACGGTGCATGCCTCGGTATCCTTATTGAGCAAATGGTCACTCCGAAAGTAGGATTCTAACCATTTATCAAGGTATTATACCTTACCCAAACCCAGACGGTGAACGTCTGGGTTTTTTAGTTTTCTTTGTTTTCCATAAATCACTTTTATGAAAAAGAAATTATTCGTGCTGTTGCCAATGGCCGCAGCAGCAGTTTTATTTATTGCAGCAGGAGACGACAAACCCAAAAAATGGGACGTATCGAATCCTCCGGGCGAGTACAAAGAAGTTTCCTTCACAGTCAATGAAGGTACCTGGATGAACCTCGACGTGAGTCCGGATGGCAAAACTGTTGTGTTTGATTTGCTCGGTGATATTTATTCGATGCCCATTGCTGGCGGAGCAGCAAACCCGCTGCAAACCGGTCACGCGTGGCAATGCCAGCCGCGGTTCAGTCCTGATGGAAAAAGTATTTCCTTCACCAGCGATGGCGGTGGTGGCGATAACATCTGGTACATGAAAAATGACGGTACGGATGCCAAACAAATCACCACAGAAAATTTTCGCCTCTGCAACAACGCGTGCTGGTCGGCCGACGGACAATACGTGATTGCAAAAAAACACTTCTCCTCTACCCGCTCACTCGGCGCTGGTGAAATGTGGATGTATCACATCACCGGTGGCGATGGTGTGCAACTCACGAAAAAGAAAAATGCGCAGCAGGACGTGAATGAACCGTCTGCTTCACCCGACGGAAAATATCTGTACTACAGCGAGGATATGTATCCCGGCGGATATTTCCAGTACAACAAAGATCCCAACAGCCAGATCTATGTGATTTTCCGTTACGATATGACTACGGGTGAAACCGAAGCCGTTACTGGCGGCCCCGGTAGTGCTTGTCGTCCGCAGGTATCGCGTGATGGAAAGATGCTTGCATTTGTTCGTCGTGTGCGCACACAATCTGTTCTGTTCCTTCGCGATCTTGCCACCGGGGAAGAATGGCCGATCTACGATAAGCTGAGCAAAGACCAGATGGAAGCCTGGTGCCTCTTCGGAGCGTACACCGGTTTCAGCTGGACTCCCGACAACAAAAACATTGTGGTGTGGGCCAACGGAAAAATTGTAAAGATTGACGTGGCCACACAAGCTGTTTCCGACATTCCATTCACCGTAAACAGCAAACACAAAATTTACAACGCGTTGCGCTTCGAACAGAATCCTGCGCCGGATGAATTCACTGTAAAAATGATTCGTCATGCAGTGACTTCGCCCGATGGAAAAACACTCGTGTTTAATGCTGCCGGATATCTCTGGAAGAAATCATTACCGAGTGGTAAACCTGTACGACTGACCAGCGGAACCGATTTCGAATTCGAACCGTCATATTCCATGGACGGAACGAAGATCACTTATGTAACGTGGAACGACGAACAGACTGGCGCAATCATGACCGTTCCTGCAGCGGGTGGTAAAGGCACGAAAGTCACTATTGAAAAAGGAATTTTCCGCACGCCGGCATTTTCTCCGGACGGAAAATCAATCGTCTTCTGGAAAGAAGAAGGCAACGATGCACAAGGCGGATCGTTCAGCGTTAAGCCGGGCATCTATACCGTTCCGGCCGCTGGTGGTGAAGCTACTTTCCATTTTTACAACTATGCGCAAACTCCAAGGTTCAGTACTGATGGAAAAAAGATTCACTACTTCCTCGACATGGGCGACCAAAAGGAATTGCGTGAATATCATTTGACGGATAAAACAGACCGCGCGTTGGCCAATTCACAATACGCGTGGGAAATTGTTCCAAGTCCCGACAACAAATGGATTGCATTCCGTGAATTGTACAAAGTGTACGTCTGCGCATTCCCTGCTTCCGGAAAAACGTTGGAACTCGGAAAAGACATGAGCCAGGTTCCGATGAATTGTGTAACACGCGATGCGGGACAAAGCCTGCACTGGAGCGCAGATTCCAAACAGCTTCACTGGACCATGGGTGAAAAATATTTTTCGCGCGAGATCAGTAAAACATTTGCGTACGTGGAAGGTGCACCGGATTCGTTGCCGGGAATGGACACAACCGGAATCAGCATTGGCCTTGTTTTGAAAAGCGACAAGCCAACCGGAAAAATTGCATTGACCAATGCACGCATCATTACCGTGAATGCAAACAATGACGTGATTGAAAAAGGAAACGTGATTGTTGAAGGCAACAAAATCATTGCGGTTGGAACAGCGGCCGATGTGCCCGTTCCTGCAGATGCGAAAGTGATTGATTGCACTGGCAAAACAATCATGCCGGGAATTGTTGATGTGCACGCGCACCTGGGAACATTCCGTCACGGGTTGAGTCCGCAGAAGCAATGGAGTTATTACACCAACCTTGCTTTTGGTGTAACCACAACACATGATCCATCATCGAACACAGAAATGGTGTTCTCGCAATCAGAAGCAGTGCGTACCGGAAACATGGTTGGTCCGCGCATCTTCTCTACCGGCTGGATACTTTACGGCGCAGAAGGCGATTTCAAAGCTGTGATCAACAATTATGCAGATGCAAAATCGGCAGTGTACCGTACACAGGCCTGTGGTGCGTTTTCCGTGAAGAGTTACAACCAGCCGCGTCGCGAACAGCGTCAGCAGGTGATTGCTGCTTCACGTGCGTTGCAAATGATGGTTGTACCGGAAGGCGGATCAACATACTCACACAACATGTCGGAGATCCTGGACGGACATACTACCGTTGAGCACAATATTCCGGTAGCCACATTGTATGATGATGTGGTGAAACTCTGGTCCGCCAGCGGAACGGCATACACGCCTACGCTCATTGTAGCTTACGGTGCGAAGAATGGAGAAAACTACTGGTACCAGCACACCAACGTGTGGGAGAACAAACGTCTCCTGAATTTTTATCCGCGCGGCATGATCGATTCGCGCTCACGCAACCGTGAAATGACGCC
>DATHKF010000534.1:0-4937 GCA_035489505.1 Bacteroidia bacterium
GTATTCATTCCAGGTTTCACTCTCGTCTATCCTGATTCTGCTGATCGGTGTGCCCATTCTCACCCGGCGTCATTCGCATCTTGCAGGATTATACTTTCTCACCTTATCGAATGCTACCGTTTTCTTTTTCTGCAACTGGCAGGGAATAGATTCCGGTACGTACATATTTTTCTTTCCACTTTTCTTTGCGCTGGCCTGGCTCATGGATTTCCGCAAGCCGTGGTACAACTTCGCTTTGATCTTCATCACACTAATCACGGTCACTCTCGTTATTTTGTTTCCGGTCACATTATTCGGACTCACCATTACGCCGGAACAGCGGGAGGCCTCATTTACATTCAACGTGATTACGGCCGCAGTGATCATGGGAGCCAACACACTGGTCATTGCATGGCTCAGTTTCAGGCAGCATAAAGAACTGGAAACAAAAATTTCCGAAAAGCAGAAAGCCTCGGAGGAATTATCCGTAGCGCTGAAAGAAAAAGATATCCTGCTCGCCGAAATTCATCACCGCGTAAAAAACAACCTGGCCGTAGTGCGCAGCCTGCTCAACCTGCAGATGAACACCACCACGAACGACATTGCACGCGCTACGCTGCGCGAGTCCATGAACCGTGTATCGTCCATGGCGCTTATTCACCAGAAATTATACAGCACAAAAAAAGCAGACGCCATTGATTTTGGGAATTACGCCAGCGATCTCGTGCGGGAAATTTCTTCATCGTATGTGCAGGATGGATATTCCGCGCCACAGGTAAATGTGGACGTAGATGACACGGAACTTGACCTGAACAAAGCCGTGCCCTGCGGACTCATCCTCAACGAACTTCTCTCCAACGCATTCAAGCATGCGTTTGAAAAAGACAGACCCGGAACGATCCACGTGTCTATTGGTCGTGCTGTCGATAAACCCGGGAACACGCGCCTTGTAGTAAAGGACAACGGAAAAGGAATTGCAGCGGATATCCATCCGGAAGAAGGCGCCACGCTGGGCCTCACCATTATTTATTCGCTGAGCGACCAGTTGGATGGAAGCTTCGCGTACAACGGAACGCCTGGGCAAGGCACCACGGCTACGTTGATTTTTCCATCGGTGTAATATTTTCGCCTGCGGCAGCAAGGAATTTTTTCTTTTTTGATCACTAACCCCGGGTTGCGATCCTTCGGATCTAACCCGGGGTTAGTGATCTTCGACCCCTTCAGGGTCGGGAGAAACCTTTCTCTTCGTTCAAGGAACATGCGACTTCTCCGAAGTCGTGCAAGCCATTGGGTTCTTATGATCCCGGAGGGATCACATGTCCCTTGAACGAAGTGAAAGGATGTTGGAGCGTGCGACCCTGAAGGGGTCGAATATGATTAACCCTGTATCGGAATGGTGAAGCCATGACTATGCAGGGTTAATCATGCAAATAAAAAAAATCCTTGCTGCCGCAGGCTAAATCAGCACATCAACAAATCAACAATCAGCACATCATCTCCGCAGAATTCACTATCTTAGCAATACGCAAACTATATCATGAAAAACATCTTACTATTCTCACTCTCCGTTTGTTTCAGCGGAACATTGTTCGCACAGGCCTCTGCTTGTCCGGATGTATTCGCAGCACCCGACACATCTTTGTGTGGAACCGGCGGCTGCGTGGACTTAACTGCCACAGTACAGGGAAGCAACGCAACAACAACGTATGCGGTTTCGGCAATTCCGTATTCACCCTATGCTTTTTCAGGGGGAAACCAGATCCTTATCAACATCGATGACGTATGGAGCAGCGTAATTCCAATGCCGTTCTGTTTTGATTTTTTCGGACAGACGTACAACAGCTGTCTCATCGGATCAAATGCCATTATCACCTTTGATCTTTCACAGGCGAATGCCTATTGCCAGTGGCCGATCAACGCAGCCATTCCTTCTAACCAGAATCCGATGAACTCGATCATGGCGCCTTTCCACGACATCGATCCTTCAGTTGGTGTAACTGCGAATATCGACTGGCAGGTGTATGGAACTGCGCCGTGCAGGCAATTTGTGGTGAACTGGTCTTTCGTACCCATGTTCAGTTGCAACAGCATGAGCGCAACTTCACAAATGGTGTTGCATGAAACAACGAACATCATCGACGTGTATAT
This sequence comes from Bacteroidia bacterium, assembly GCA_035489505.1. GTDB lineage: Bacteria > Bacteroidota > Bacteroidia > Palsa-965 > Palsa-965. The sequence continues at coordinate 2,128 of DATHKF010000534.1, forward strand.
CCAGGACAAACCGATCTGTACAAACTGGAATGCCGGCGCTGCTATTCTCGGTATACAGGACGCAACCGGAAGTACCGCATTCGTGGCATCCAATTATAATTTTCCTACGCAATGGGCCGCCACCAACGAAGGTTGGCGCTTCATGCCTTCCGGTGCACCGAACTGGACCTTTGCATGGTTCGACCTGAGCGGAAACCAATTGAGCACTTCGCTCACTTACCAGGTTTGTCCGAATGTAACTACATCCTACGTTGCAGTAGTCAACAACATGTCGTGCGCAGGACCACTCCTTGTTCAGGATACGGTCACCGTGGGAGTTAGTCCCGGAACTGTGGCCACAACGTCAACATCAACACCGGATGTCTGCAGCAACAACAGCGGCACAGCCACAACGAACCCAACGGGAACGGGGCCATTTACTTACCTGTGGCAACCCGGCGGAGGAACCACCCAAACCATCACGGGACTTGGTGCAGGAACCTACATCGTTACTGTACTTGATGGGGCCGGATGTGCTACCATGGATACGGTTATCGTCATCAACACCAACCCTCCGATCAATCCGGTAATTGTGACCAATGCGGTCAACGGACAAATGAGCCAGGCCGGTCCCGGAGCACCGATCGATATCTGTTTCAGTACCTCTTCCCCGGCCTCGATCGGTACCTGGAATTGGGTGTTCAATGCATCACAGAACTCCAATCTCGCTGCACCATGTTTTACAGTGAACGATACCGGAACCTTCTGCGTTCTACTTGCGGTAAGTGATACAAACGGATGTCTCGATACCGCCACAGTTTGCGTACTCGTGACCAGCGAAGCAATTTTTTCCTTCCCGAATGTATTTACACCGAATGGTGACGGAAGCAACGATTTGTTCCTCGCAACTACAGTTGGCGTAAAGGATCTGAAAGTCCTGATTTTTGACCGCTGGGGCGCGCAGATTTACGAATGGTACGCGTCCGATCCGAATGTGAACACAACAGGCTGGAACGGAAAGACGACCAAAGGGAAAGAAGTTGTGGACGGTGTGTACTATTGGGTAGCCACTGTGACCGATTTTCAAAGTGAATCGCAGATTGTCAGCGGATTTGTGCATCTCATCCGGGGCACTCCTTAAGAATCTCCACACCAAAACCATCTGAAAACAGCTCACGAACGAGCTGTTTTTTTATTGGCGCCAATGACCTATTTTGGTACGGCAATAAATTGCACCCTACCATGAAGTCATTTCTACACAGCGCACTGTTATCAGTGTGCCTCCTTCTCATTTCGTCATCCGCCTTCGCCCAGGCTTCTGCGTGTCCTGCGGTGAATGCCGGCATTGACCAGTCCATTTGCAGCGGTTGCACCAACCTCACCGCAACCATACAGGGCACCAATCAAACCACATCGTACAGCGTGGGAACCGTTCCATACAGCCCGTATCCGTATGCAACCGGTACACAGGTACTCATCAACATCGATGACACGTGGACGTCGTCGATCGCGCTGCCTTTCTGCTTTGACTTTTTTGGCACCACGTACAACAGTTTCGTGATTGGTTCGAACGGACTGATCTCCTTCAATGCTGCTTACGCGAGCTCCGGTTGCCAGTGGGCATTCACTGCTGCGAATACCATTCCCACGGCAGCAGTTCCAATCAATTCCATCATGGCACCTTTCCACGATATTGATCCTTCCATCACCGGCGCAAACACAGCCTGCGATGTACGGTACGCAGTATACGGTAACAGTCCCTGCCGCGAGATGGTCGTGAGCTGGTATGAAATTCCGATGTACAATTCTCCTTGTCACAGCATGCTTGCTACGCAGCAAATTGTGCTGCACGAAGCAACAAACATCATCGACATGTACATCCAGAACAAACCGCTTTGCGCGAGCTGGAATGGTGGACTCGCGATACAGGGAATTCAGAACGCGAGCGGTACAGTGGCGTATGCGGTTCCGGGGCGTAACGCTACACAATGGTCAGTAACCAACGATGGTTATCGCTTTATGCCAACCGGCGCCCCTAACTATTCCATAACGTGGACGGGTCCGAGCGGCCCGGTAGGAAGTACGGCAACGGTCAATGTCTGTCCCACAGTAACGAGTACGTATACAGCCACCGTCACGAATAACAGTTGCGCCGGACCTATTATAGTCACGGACGAGGTGACAATAACGTACAACAGTTCGCTTACCGCAAGTGCGTCGTCAACTCCTTCGGCATGCACAGCCAATAACGGAACTGCAACCGCGACACCTTCCGGCGGATCAGGAAACTATTCGTACAGCTGGGCGCCAACCGGCGGAACCAGCCAGACCGCTACCGGACTTGCACCGGGAAGTTATACGGTAACCATTACCGACAATACTTCAGGATGTACAACCACGCAAACGGTGACCGTGGGCAGCAGTGGTAACGTAACATCTACCGCCGCGCAGACGGACCTTACATGCAATGCATCAAACAACGGAAGCGCAACAGTGAACATCAGCGGTGGCACAGGGCCATTTACGTATGCATGGACACCTAACGTGGGCTCAACCCCAACCGTGAGTGGCCTCGCCGCAGGAATATACACCTGCGTGGTGACTGATGTCAATGGTTGTACAACAACACAATCATTTACGATCACTGCACCAACGGCATTGACCAGTACATCCACTCAAACAGATGTGCTCTGCTTTGGTGATGCAACCGGCGCTGCAACAGTAACAACATCGGGTGGAAATCCGGGATACGCTTTTGCATGGAGTCCCACAGGCGGAACAAATGCAACAGCAACGGGGCTTATTGCAGGTAACTATACAGTTGTTTCAAC
>DATHKF010000535.1:0-13216 GCA_035489505.1 Bacteroidia bacterium
GTACGACGGATAAGTAATGTCTGCGAAATTCATCACGGCATTTGTTGGCGTGCCGCCATTGCGGAGATAAACAACGCGGTCATTGGTGAGATCGCCCAGCAGAAGATCTTCATCCATGTCGCCGTTCGTGTTGATACACTCCATGCAGGAACCGGCGTGGCGGTCTTCGCGCAGTGTTGAATTATCGTTTGGAGCAATTGGTGGTGGTGCACACGGTGTGTTCAGCGTGATCGAAGAGTTCAGCATGTTCTCGGTGAACTCGCCCCAGCACAAAGTTTCCAGTGTAAATAAAAGCGAGTCGCAGTCGCCGGTTGTTTCCTGGCTCATGTTCCGGTGCCATTCTACGGTTGTAGCGCCTACGTTGAACGTGAGAATGTCGAGATCGCCGTCGTGGTCAATATCACGGATGGCGGGAACGTCAACAGACGTAACCTGGATATCGTCGTAAATATTCGTGGAGTTGGGCGTGACATTCGACTTGATCAAATGCGCCACCAGTTGGAATTGCAAACCTGTGGCAATGGTAGAAATGTTTTTGTACAGGTCAATTCCACCTTGCGGACCGGCACCGAAAGTGAAAATATCCATCATGCCGTCGCAATTGTAATCGCGGAGAATGGCCCATCCATCCATCACCGGAAAATTGTCGACATACTCCGGTGCGTGTTTGAATTTACTTTCTCCCGGGCCGCCCCTGTTGACGTATGTGGAAATCCGGTTGCCGGTACGGTCAAAAACAAAAATGTCGTCTGTTCCGTCCAGGTCAAGATCAATCGTGGAGTATTGGCAGAAATTTAATCCGCCCGCCCAGGGATTGTAAAGTGTATCTGTTGCACCGATAACAAGAACTGAATCGTTGCGGATAAACTGAAGTGAACTTTGTGCTGAAGAATATGTTACCGTGAAGGAAACAAAAACACTGAAAATTAATTTTTTCATTTTCTGCTAATGACAATTTTCCGGTTGATGACCATTTCATTTGGTCCATGTATGGTACAGATGTACATCCCGGGAGCAAGATGCGAGCAATCAATGGTCGTGTATTGATTCAGGATTTTTCCTCCGCCAACTTCCTTTCCGGAAAGATCGACCAGTTGGTATGTCGACTTATCGCCGGGAGCAAAATCTGTTTTCAATGTCAATGAATTATCCGCCGGGTTTGGAAACACTGAGACCAGGTTTTCATCGTTCATGGTTGAATTGGCCGTGGAAACATTGTTGTCGCCCATGAAGAAAGAAACACCGCCGGCATAATTCCCGATGATGATGTCGTACAAACCGTCGCCGTTCATATCCGCAATGGCCGGGGCGCTTTGTCCGCCTTCGCGCCAGCTCACGTACATCGAATCACTCAACGTGAAATTGCCGCTGAGGTTTCCGTCGATATTGTCGTAACGGTACAACCAACCACGTTCTGAGCCCACCACCAGGGAGTACACACCATTGTCGTTAAACAATTGCGGTGTGCTGAAACCGGAATACCATCCTGGCTGTCTTACGTCAATTCCACCCAATGCAGCGGTAACGAACGTAAAAACCGGGGCTGCGCTTGTTCCTGTATTTTCATAATAACTCACACGCCCGTTTTGTTGTCCAACAAGCAAGTCCAGTTTGTTGTCGCGGTTCACGTCCACCAGTTGTGGTGCGGCAAAATCACCAACGTCAATTCCCTGGTAGTTCGCACCGACAAGTACAAAGTTCATTGGGCCACCAACATCTTTCCGGAAAAAATGCAGCTGACCCGCATAATCGCCGATGAGCATGTCGCGGTCTCCATCTCCGTCAAGATCACCGAAAGTGGGTGCGAGATTCAGTAAGCCCAGGCTTGCGGCGTAGATTCCGCCAAAGTCATTTGTAATGAAGTTGAACATCGGGTTCAGCGGAGTTCCATCATTGCGGTACAATGCAATCATCGATTGATACGGTCCGCTTGAAGAATAATACCCGTGATTGCCAATCAATAGATCCCGGTCGCCATCCAGGTCGTAATCGTACAACACAGGATAAGCGCCTTCGCCCACATCAATCATATTTTCCTGGAGAAAATCGTCTTGTACGTATGTTGCAATAACCGCATTGTCGGCGCCGGTATTCAGGTAATAAAACGAACTGAATTTATTTTCCGATGAACCCGGAGCAGCAGTAGAGAAAAGAAGGTCGCGTTTGCCGTCGTTATTTACATCAAGATGTGCCGGACAAACAAAAACGCTTGCATCCAGTGGTACTGAATTGACCGGGTACTGCGAATCGTACATATCAACCACACCCGAATCGGGAGTGCCCGAGTTATGCAAGTACGCTACATAGGAACTTCCCACATCACCAACCAATAAATCCTGGTCCGTGTCGCCGTCTGCATTAATACATTCGAGACACGAACCGGTGTGACGAAGTTCGCGTTCAGTTCCATTACCTTCTTTGGGTTGCAGCGGTGTGGGCAGGCAGCCGGAATTGAGCACAAGACTTGCATTGGAAGCGCTTTCCGAAAACCTTCCCCAGCAATTTGTCACTACTTCATATCGGATGCTATCGCACACACCATACAATTCCATACTCATGTTGCGGTGATATTCTACCTGCGGCCCACCGTTGCTGAACGTGAGAAGATCAAGATCGTTATCACCATCTATATCACGGATCGCCGGCAGGTCAATCTGGCTCACATATAAATTGCCCATGAAATTGGTGCTGTTCGGCGAACGGTTCGTGTACACCAGGTTTTTCCTGAGCTGGAACTGGATGCCCGCAGCGAGCGTCGACGTATTCTCGTAAATTCCGAAACCGGCTACGGTACAGGTATAAATGTCTTCTTTGCCATCGCAATTGTAATCGCGGAGCAAAGCCCAGTCGTGCATCACCGGAAATTTATAAACGTATTGCGGAGCCAATACATAAGACACCTGGTTTGGCGTTCCGGTATTCAGGTACGTGGTGATCTTGTTTCCTGAACGGTCGAAAACAAAAAGATCTTTAATTCCGTCCTGGTTGAGGTCAATCTGTGAATATTGCAGAAAGTTCAGTCCACCGGCCCAGGCCATACTTAATGGCTGTACACCAGCGTAAACCGGCACCGTATCTGTCCGGACAAACCCCATCGCAGTTTGTGATTTTGCCGTCCCGATCAGCGAAAAAAAGAATATTGTTAAAAATACGTGGTTGCGTAAACAGGTCATTCTTAGCTGATTTTGATCTTCGACGGGAGACAAATATACCTTAAAATCAAGGCCTTTCATGTCATTATACGCCGATTGCTGGTTAAGGTTTTTCTTATATATTTGCAGCCTCCATTTTGGGAAGGTGACGCTGGTTGAGCGCAATTCCCTGGGACTACGTATATTATTATGCAAAACATTAAAGGAGCTATTCGGATTTTCGCCATTCTTATGGCGTTGAGTTGTGTGTTTTACCTGTCGTTTACATTCGTAACACGCAACTGGGAAAAGAAAGCTGCAGCGTACGCGGAATCGTACGTTGAGCAGCAAAACATTGTTGACTTTATCAATAAACGTTCGGGAGGCGATAAGAATATCGCCGGCGACGTTCGCGATTCTATTATTCTCGCGCGCAAGCATTTCTTCCTGTACGATTCATTGGCAACCAACAAAGTTTATCTCGGACTTTACACGTACGAAGACTGTAAAGACAAAGAGCTGAGCTTAGGCCTCGACTTACAGGGCGGTATGAACGTGACGATGGAGGTTTCAACTCCTGACATCCTTGATGCACTCTGCAGCGACAAGAAAGCGCCTGACTATACACAGGCAAAAACCAAAGCATTGGTTGCGCAGCAGACCTCCAGGGAGGATTTCATCACGCTGTTTATTCGTGCATATAAAGAAGTAAACCCAACCGGGCGACTTTCTTCTTTGTTTGCAACCGGATTGAAAGAGCAGGCCATTACATTCAACTCCAGCGACGAAGAAGTTGAAACAGCACTCCGTAAGGAATCGGATGACGCGGTAGAACGCGCGAAGCTGGTTATCGAAACCCGTATCAACGAATTCGGTGTTGCGCAACCAAACATCCAGCACTTGAAGTCAACCAACCGGATCATGGTCGAGTTGCCAGGTGTAAAAGACGAACAACGCGTTTCCAGGATCCTTACCTCAACGGCTAATCTTGAGTTCTGGGAGACGTACGAAATTGCAGAAATTGATGCGTCAATGACCGCAGCTATTGAGCGCCTGAAAGTGCTCATGGGCCTGAAGAACGATACTATTCCTTTTGTGGATTCCATGTACAAACCGGATTACACGAAAGTGAAAACAAAGGCCGACACGCTGAAGGCCGATTCAATTGCTAAAATGAGCCGCGACAGTGCCAAGCTGGCTTATGACAGCATCGTTGCAGCAGACACCGTAGGTAAATCAGCAGAACGTAATCCATTAGACGGATACGTAGCAGCAGGTAACCCATCCGGCGAAGGCCCAATCATAGTTGGTGTGTTCACCAAAGACACAGGTACGGTAATGGATATGTTCCAGCGCCCGGAAATTGTGGCTATCCTTCCTGCAGATCTTCACCTGGCCTGGTCAGCAAAACCGGAACCAACCGATAAAGGAGCGCCTTTTGTATGGCTGCTCGCATTGAAAGAAGATCGTCGTGGCGGACCAGTTCTCGAAGGAGACGTGGTAACCGACGCACGCAAGACGTTCAACCAAATGAGCGGAAGTGCAAGTCCTGAAATTTCCATGAGCATGAACGCTCAGGGTTCTAAAGACTGGGCACGTATTACTAAAGACAACGTTGGCAAATCAATCGCCATCGTACTCGACGGAAACGTTTATTCGTATCCTACAGTAAACGGAGAGATCACTGGTGGTAATTCACAGATCACCGGAAACTTCAGCAACAAAGAAGCAGATGACCTGGTGAAACTCCTGAACACCGGTAAACTTCCTGCGAAATGTATTATCGTAGAGAAAACGGTTGTAGGACCTGAACTCGGTGAAGAAGCCGTATCAGCGGGATTACTCTCGTTTATTGTCGCGTTGATCGTTGTACTTATCTATATGGCGTTCTATTACAGCAAAGCTGGTATCGTTGCAGATATCGCGCTGTTCGTGAACGTATTCTTTATTCTTGGAATCCTCTCCTCACTGGGTGCGGTTCTTACGCTTCCTGGAATTGCCGGTGTTGTACTCACCATTGCACTTTCGGTGGACGCGAACATCCTGATCTTCGAACGTGTTCGTGAAGAATTGCGTGAAGGCAAAAACCTGAATAACGCCATTGCGGATGGATACAAGCACGCCATGTCGTCGATCCTTGACTCCAACCTTTCTACACTCATCCTGGGAATTATCCTTTACTCGTTCGGAACAGGACCGGTACAAGGATTTGCAACCACGTTGATTATCGGTATCCTCAGCTCCATGTTCTGCGCGATCTTCATTACGCGTCTCATTTTCGACTGGATGCTGAAGAAAGAACAGAACATTGCATTCTCTGTGAAGGCTACTGAAAATGTACTCCGCGACAAGAAATTCAAGTTCGTTGAGAAACGCAAAATGTTTTACCTGTTGTCGGCATCCATCATCGTTTTGGGTATTGTATTCTACTTCAAGAATGATGGATTTACGCTTGGCGTTGACTTCAGCGGAGGACGTACCTACACAGTTCGTTTCGATCAGCCTGTAGACCGTGAAGCGGTGCGTACGGAACTGGGCAAATCATTCGGTATTGCTCCGGTTGTAAAAACAGCAGGTGGCGAAGAACAACTGAAGGTTACGACCAACTTCCGCTCTAACGAAGTTTCTCCGGAATCTGATGACGATGTAAGGAAAAAACTCGAGGCCGGAATAACAGCTGCGGCTAAAGGAACTCCATACAAAATAATGAGTTCGATTAAAGTTGGTCCTTCTGTTGCAAACGAAGTTGTCGGTAAATCGTTTATCGTAGTAGCTGTTTCATGTATCCTCATGTTCCTCTACATCCTCTTCCGCTTCCGTAAATGGCAGTTCGGTCTGGGTGCAGTTGCGGCACTTGTGCATGACGTATTGATTGTATTCTCGTTCTATGCCATCTTCGACGGTATCCTTCCTTTCCCGCTGGAACTCGATCAGCACTTTGTCGCTGCGATTCTCACGGTAATGGGTTACTCGATGACAGATACAGTCGTTGTATTCGACAGGATCCGTGAGTTCCTCGGCGCGCAGGGCAAAGACGCAACGGCCAACAATACGGCTACAATCAACTACGCGTTGAACAGTACACTTTCCCGTACCATCAACACCTCGATGATCACGTTCTTCGTACTCCTCGCCATCTTTATTTTCGGAGGCGAAACGATCCGCGGATTCTCTTTTGCGCTCCTTATCGGTATCGTAATCGGAACCTACTCATCGTTGTGCATCGCAACGCCTATCGTTGTTGACTTCGACAAGAAAAGCAAAGCAGTCGCTTAAAAAGGCGGTTTGTTAAGAATAGAAAACGGTCCCGAGAGCTTCGGGGCCGTTTTTATTTCGTGCCGGATGGAAATGCCTAACTTTGTCTAATTCAAATCTGCACAATGGTTCATCCGTTATTTCTGAATCTGGGTTCCGGTGAGATTTTTCTCATTGTGCTGTGCATTATCATGTTTTTTGGTTCCGATAAACTTCCCGAAATGGTACGCACCTTCGGAAGGGGAATGCGTGAAATGAAAAATGCAACCAGCGAAATTCAGAAAGAAATTCAAAAAAGCGCAACGGAAATCCAGCGGGAGATGAACACGCAGGGCCATGTCGATGAGCTGAAAGAGACCGCCAACGATCTGCACAAGCGCATCATGGAAGGAGTCAATACAGATGATGTTGGCCAGAATGATCCACCACGTCCGGAAGAAGATGATCCGGATAATCCGTTGAAACCGGAGGAGTCGGTGAAACGATAAGATGTTTCCAAAGAACCGCCCGATTTCAGGAGGTCTTTCCCTTTATCCCTCAAAGGGTATAACCCTCGCAGGGTATACACCCCCCAAAAAGGTGCGCTGCCCACCAATTTACCCCCAAAGGGTGTCTTGATCTGAAACGATGCGGCTGGTCAAATTGTCCCCCAAAGGGTGTCTTCAATAGAACAATGTCTGCACTCAAAAATCGCCCCCAAAGGGTGTGTTGGACGGCAACAGTATGCGTAATCGTTTCAAAATTGCTCCCAAAGGGTGTCTCGCCCTAAATAGCTCAAAATTGTCCCCCAAAGGGTGTCGGAAACCTTCAATTTTTAGCTTAAATCAGCGATTAATTCTCACGAGGGTTACCCCAACACACCTTTCGGCATACTTTTCACACGCCTTCTTCGAAAAAAGGATATTTATTTCAAGATACCCCCTATTTTCAATAGGTGTTTATAAAAAATAACCACTTTTTTGAAATCACCTCCCTGTTTTTCGGGTACATTTGCTCCGAAACTTAAAAAAAGTCCAGCCATGTCCCGAATTCGCTTCAAAGCAATCGAAGATTCCATGAACCGCCAGCCGGTTCACGTTCCAACACCCGAAGGCGGTGTTTCAGTCTATTTTGGTTCCAACGTATTTGGCCTCGATGCCATGCGACAGTTCCTCTCTGAAAACGCCTACAATGGTGTAAAAGACGCCATGGAAAAAGGCGGACGTATCGATCGCAAAATGGCTGAGGAAGTAGCTGCCGGAATGAAAGCCTGGGCAGTTTCCAAAGGAGCGAATCACTACACACATTGGTTTCAGCCGCTCACGGGCGCAACTGCAGAAAAACACGATGCGTTCTTTGAACCTATTGAAGGAGGACGCGCCATCGAACGTTTCGGGGGCGGACAGCTCGTTCAACAAGAGCCCGATGCATCCAGTTTTCCAAGCGGCGGGATCCGCAACACGTTTGAAGCACGTGGGTATACGGCATGGGACCCGTCTTCTCCGGCATTTGTGATCGGCGACACACTCTGTATTCCGACCATTTTCGTTTCATACACCGGCGAAGCACTCGATTTCAAAACACCGTTGATGAAAGCACTTCATGCGCTCGACAAAGCCGCAGTGGAAGTGTGCCAGTATTTCGATAAGAACGTAACCAAGGTTATTGCAACACTCGGATGGGAACAGGAATATTTTCTCGTGGATGAATCGTTGTACAACGCGCGTCCTGATATGTCAATCACAGGTCGTTCGTTGTTTGGTGCTGCACCGGCAAAAGGACAACAGCTCGAAGATCATTACTTCGGTTCCATTCCCGATCGTGCAACGGCATTCATGCGCGAACTGGAAATTGAAGCACATAAACTCGGTATTCCGATCAAAACACGTCACAACGAAGTTGCACCAAACCAGTTTGAGTGCGCACCGGTGTACGAGGAAATCAACATTGCGGTGGATCACAACCAGCTGCTGATGGATCTCATGCACAAAATCGGCCGCCGTCACAATTTCCGCGTGCTGCTGCATGAAAAACCATTCGCAGGTGTAAACGGATCGGGAAAACACAACAACTGGTCGCTCGCCACAAACACCGGAAAAAATTTATTGAGCCCGGGAAAAACGCCGAAGACCAATCTCCAGTTTCTCACGTTCTTCATCAATACAGTAAAAGCATTTCACGACAATGCTGATCTGCTTCGCGCAACAATTGCATCTGCAGGAAACGATCACCGCCTGGGAGCTAACGAAGCACCGCCGGCAATTATGTCTGTATTCCTGGGGTCGCAGCTTTCTGCCGTGCTCGACGAACTCGAGGAGAAAGTAAAAACCGGCAAAATGACCACGGAAGAAAAGACCGCGTTGAAACTCAACATCGGTCGTATTCCGGATATTTTGCTCGACAACACAGACCGTAACAGAACATCGCCGTTTGCATTTACCGGGAATAAATTTGAATTCCGTGCGGTAGGTTCATCAGCCAATTGCGCTGGTGCCATGACCGTGCTGAACACCATCATGACCGACCAGCTCATGCAGTTTACGGCAGATGTAGAAGCGCTCGTTGCACAAGGAAAAGAAAAAGACGAAGCCATTTTCCAGATTCTCGGAAATTACATTGTCGAGTCCAAACGCATCCGTTTCGAAGGAAATGGGTATGGCGACGAATGGGTAATCGAAGCAAAGAAACGCGGACTCAACAATTTCAAAACAACACCGGAAGCCCTCGAAGCATGGCACGACAAACGTTTCATCAAGTTGTTTGAAAAACACAACGTGCTTTCAGAACGTGAACAGCATGCACGGTATGAAATTTACCTCGAAACATACGTGAAGAAAATTCAGATCGAATCGCGTGTGCTTGGTGATCTTGCAGTGAATAACATCATTCCTGTTGCATTGCAGTACCAGAATACACTGATCAGCAACGTACGCGGGTTGAAAGAAGTTCTCGGCGCGGGTGAATACAAGAAAGCCGCGGAAATCCAGTTGGAAATGATCACTGAAATTTCAGAACACGTGAGCGGAATCAAACACGGTGTCGATGAAATGATCGAAGAGCGCAGGAAAGCCAACAACATCGAAGACTGGCAGAAAAAATCGTATTCGTACTGTGATAAAGTGAAACCATACTTTGATACGATCCGCGATCACATCGACAAACTCGAAATGATTGTGGATGATGAGGCGTGGCCTTTCCCGAAATACAGGGAGATACTTTTTACGAAATAGAAATAAGAATAGACGCAAAGACGCAGAGAACGCAAAGACTTCCGCAAAGAAGCTTTGCGTTTTTTTTCTTTGCGCGCTCTGCGTCTTTGCGTCTATAACGCCTCCGCATAAAAAAGTGTCACAAAAATATTTCTCTCCCTTTTTCTGTATCTAAACTTTTTCATCCTGTTATACTATCAGCAAACAAAGTAACACAGGCCTGTGTTCGTATTTCTCCGGGAGAATTCCCGCAACATTAAAAACGAACACATATGAAACGTTTACTGACCTTATTATTGGTTATCGTTATTCCGCTTGGAATAATGTCGTTCAATGCTCCTCTGCGCGATGCAGAACATGAACGGTCCAATGGAAATTACCACGCCGCGCTTATACAATACGATAAAGCGCTTGGGAAAAAGCCAAACAAAAGCGACAAAGCGTACATCTATTTCCAGATGGCGGAATGTCACAGAATTCTCATCGACTGGACTGAAGCTTTGAAGTTTTACGATAGGGCAATCAAAGCCGGCTATCCCAACGACATCGTGTATTTACGCCGCGCCGATGCCAAACGCTACAAAGGTGATTACGCCGGCGCCCTGGAAGATTACCAGGAATACCAGAAACGCGTTCCGAACGATCCGGCAGGGAAAACCGGTATTCAGTCCTGTGAGCTTTCTGTAAAATGGATGCAGGAACAATCGTCCTGCGAGTCGCCGTGGATCATGAAAAATGAAAATGATCTCAATACACGCGATCACGATTTTTCCCCGGCATGGTCCGATAAAAAACACAAAGCCATTTTTGTTTCATCAAAACGCCCGGGACAATCCGGTTCGCACATCGATCCCATTTCCGGCAACTTGTATTGCGACGTTTTTGAAGCGCGTCTCGGAAAAACAGGACAGTGGAGCGTTCCGTCTTCCGTACAAGGCGAAGTGAATACCAACGACGCCAACGAAGGTTCGTCGGTGATGACGAAAAACGGAAACAAAATGTTTTTCACCCGTTGCGGCCAGCAGAAGAAAACAAACGTGACGTGCAAAATTTTCTCTGCCGATAAATCAGGTAACGGCTGGAACAAAGCAACCGTTGTTGATTTTGGTTTGGATGCAGCAACGCTCGACAGTTTCAATTTCCGTCATCCTGCAGTGAGCGCAAACGGCGAAGTGATGGTTTTCTCTTCTGATCTTACAGGAAGTCGCAGCGTGGATCTGTGGATGTCGTTGTGGGACAACAAAACGAAAAAGTGGGGTAAACCATCGCGCCTGGGTACTGATGTGAACACAGATGGCCGCGAAGTTTTTCCTTACATCCACGACGACGGCATGTTGTATTTCGCTTCGGATGGACACGCAGGCATGGGCGGGCTCGATATTTTCTCTGCAGCAAAAACCAATGCGAATGCATGGACCTGGGGTTCAACAGAAAATCTGAAATACCCGTTGAATTCATCGGCCGACGATTTCGGAATCATTTTCTCTCCCAACAAACGCAGCGGTTACCTCACTTCATCACGCGACGGAACAAAAGGCGGAGACGACATCTGGTCTTTCATGGTTGATCCGCTGAAATGCCCAATGACGATCACCGGTTTTGTGACCGATGGAAAATACGCTGTGCCGGTTGACAATGCACTCGTGCACATCACCGGAACAGACGGCAGCCGTTTCGATCTGCTCACCGATTCAACAGGCAGTTACGGTTTCAAAGCAAAAGAAAATACAACCTACACCATTACTGTCGAAGGAAAAGATGCGCACAGTGCGAAAGCACAATCGTATTTCAATCTCCCGGAGAATGAAAAAATTACGGTGATGGCCCCGGTCACTTGTCCGTGCATCGAAACCGTGCGTTGCACAATCAAGCCTGTTGATCCGATCGAGATAAAATTTCCGGCTGTGCTGTACGAATACGACAGCGACAAACTCACCGGTGGTTCCAAAGATTCGCTCGATTATCTCTACCGTTTGCTCATGGATAATCCAACGATGGTGATTGAACTCGGTTCACACACCGATTGTCGCGGATCAGAAAATTACAACCGCGATTTGTCGCAACGCCGTGCGCAAGCCTGCGTAAATTATCTCGTCACCGAAAAAGGAATTGCGCGTGAACGTATACTCGCGAAGGGTTATGGAGAAAATCAACCCTTCCGGATGGATGCAAATACTCCGCTGACGGAAAAATACATCAACGCGCAGCCGAAAGACAAACAGGAATATTATCACAGCTTAAATCGGCGCACAGTGTTCAGAGTGCTGAACTACAACTATGTACCGAAAGGAAAAGAAGGTGCGCTGGAGAAAACCAAACCGGCAATTATCCGCAAAGGATTTTTCGACGCCAGCGATTCCACATGGGATGGTGGGGAAGTTATTGAGGAAGTTCCGCTGAAAGAAGATTAAATAAGCTGATAATCAGCGTGGTGTGTGGTTTTAACAGTCCCGGCTGAGCCGGGACTGTACCATTTCCGGTTTTCGCGGTTATATAAAGTGTCAAAAGAGCCTTTTAGTGAGACTTTTCCACCCTCGTTATTTCGCTTTTTTCACAATTTAATTATCTTAGCACCCTAGACAAACCAAGAACACAATCTTTTCCGAACTATGAAACTAACTAAGGTATTCTCTGTTGTAGTTGTTTTCATTCTGGCATGTACGATGAATGCGTATGCACAGAAAAACTACATTAAGGACGCAGACCGCGCTTTTGAAGGTGAGCAGTATTACAATGCTGTTGAGCTTTACAAAAAGGGCATGTCCAAGATCAAAAACAAGCAGGAAAAAGCCCGTATTACTTACCAGATTGCGGAATGTTACCGCAAGATGAACGACTGGAAACAGGCTGAAACCTGGTATGGCAAAGCGATCAAGGCAAAACACACCAATGATCTGATGTATCTCTATTACGCGGAAGCGAAAAAGATCAATCAGAAATACGATGAAGCCATAACGGCCTTCCAGGATTACCAGAAGCTGGTCCCCTCGGACCCCGCCGGTGAAAATGGAATAAAGTCGAGTGAGCTCGCGCAAAAATGGAAAGACAATCCAACACGTTGGATCGTAGAAAACATGGCTTTGATCAACAGCAAAGACTATGACTTCTCTCCAACGTACGGCGACAAAAAGCACACCGAACTGATCTTCACTTCAAAGCGTGAAGGACAGACCGGAAGCAAAATTGACCCGGTTTCAGGAACAATGTATTCTGATCTTTTCACAACCAAAGTTGACAAACTGGGTAAGTGGAGCGTTCCGTCAACCGTTCAGGGCGAAGTGAACAGCGCAATCAGCAATGAAGGTGCTTCACACGTGACTAAGAAAGCAGACAAGATCTATTTCACACGTTGCGACCAGGCGAAGAAGCAGTGGGTAACCTGCAAAATCTACATGGCTCCTAAAAAAGGAAACGCATGGGGAACACCTGAACTGATTGATTTCGGCCTGGATGCTGCGGTACTCGACAGTTTCAACTTCCGTCACCCAACCGTTAGCATTGATGACCAGGTAATGATTTTCTCTTCAGACATGACCGGCGTAATCGGCGGTATCCGTTCTGATCTTTGGATGTCTACTTTCGACAAGAAGTCGAAGAAGTGGGGCAAGCCTACAAACCTGGGTGCTACAATCAACACCAACG
>DATHKF010000536.1:0-5805 GCA_035489505.1 Bacteroidia bacterium
AGACTGGTCTTCGAGATTCAGTGTGATCACGCGGATCGAATCGGTTACAGCCATGATCGAACCTTGTGTTACCGAAGTAACAATTCCGCGCATTACGTTTCCGTTCATCATCCGGCAAACGAGTCCGCTCTGTCCCAATCCGGCAGACGGATCAAATTTCACCGTATCGCCTTCGAAATTGAAAAACCAGGTTTCCCAGGTAATCGTATCCTGTTCGATGGCCACACCTACCCAACTCGTGTCGAACTCAAAACATGGGGAGAACTGGCTGCCGAAACCCGATGCGATTTCCTCCTGGTACGATTTCACCATGCGATGTGAACCGTTGACCCACGATGTGTCTTCTGCCACTCCACGCGTTTCGTTGTAGAACCACGAGCTCTGCGTGTTGTTGGAATGAAAATAAGCCGGGCGTTGGGGAACGTACGCCCGATAATCCTGCGCCGCAATCGTGCTGGCAACAAACAGCAATGAACCTGCGAGTAGAAGTTTTTTCATAGGGCTAAATTACAAAAGCTTCGAGCAAAATCCATTACAAAAGCCGGGGTTCTTACGCGTTCACTTCGTCTTTCAACTCATTGTGCGTCGCCTGTCTTATTTTACCACCAAGGATACCCGATTCACCAGGCGTCTTAGAGCAATGTCCTGGTGAACTTCGTGAGCCTGCTCGTTGGAAATTTTACCACTAAGGACACCAAGATCACCAAGCGTCCTGAACATTTTCTTAGCGTACTTGGTGACCTTGGTGTCCTTGGTGGTTGAAAAACGCTTCCGCCGTGATGAGCGTCCCCGACAAAATACTTTGAATTGACCCGCTACCATTCCGTGAGTATATTTGACCATGAAAAAAGTTATTCTTCTTCTCCTTTCCAGTTTTTCCTCTCTGACTTATGCACAGGAACCCGGCACGGTAAAATGTTCCGACCAGGCCGCGTATACCGTTGAAGGTACACTCAGCACAGATTCCGATAAGTTTCCTGTGATGGAAATGGAAAGCGATGAATACCTGCGCCCGGGCGATCGCGGTGAGATGCAGA
The DNA here is from genome assembly GCA_035489505.1 of Bacteroidia bacterium. Classification (GTDB taxonomy): domain Bacteria; phylum Bacteroidota; class Bacteroidia; order Palsa-965; family Palsa-965. The sequence goes on from DATHKF010000536.1 coordinate 1,038, forward strand.
AATATTTTGAGACCCCGTTTTTTAATTCCGTGATGAGAGGATGGCTCGGCATTGGTGTGGTCGAAGTGGTTTCTGCCAAAGGAAAGACTGTGAAGTTCAAAGTGATTGAAGAAACATCACAGATCACGGTGAATGGCGCGAAGAAAAACCAGTTCGCCAAAGGAAACCGCGTGCAGTTTACAAAATACGAATACGGAGTTCCGCAGGTGGACAGTACATTCTGGTCGAATGATAAATTGAAAAGTGTGGGCACACGTGTTTGCGGAAAATCAACGGGCAAGTGGAAATATTTTCACGAAGATGGATCACTTTCCGAAGAATATTCACTGAACGATAAAGGTGAAAAAGAAGGAACGTACAAATCGTATTATCCCGGCGGACAACTCAATGAGAATGGAGAATATGCGGCAGGAAAAAAAACCGGGGAGTGGACAGGTCGCCACGAAAACGGAAAAGTTCATTACATGGTCAGCTGGAAAGACGATAAAATGGTTGGGAATTATAAATCGTGGCACGACAATCAATTTCACAAAGAAGAAGGATCATACAGCTGGAACGGAAGCCGCGAAGGACTTTGGGTAACGTGGTACCCGAATGGAAACATCAAAGAAAAAGGCAAGTACAATTACAAAGGTGAAACGGATGGGTTGTGGGAAACGTTTCACGAGAATGGTAATCCGGAATCGAAGATCACGTACAACGACGGAGTCAAAGTAGGCACACAGGACTATTTTTACGAAAACGGAAACCGGAAGGAAACGAAAACGTTCAATACGCGCAATGAAAAACACGGGACCTGGACGAAGTGGTACGAAGACGGTAAAAAAGAATCGCAGGTGAATTATACAGCCGGTGTACAATCGGGCGAAGCAAAAACCTGGCACGAAAACGGCAACCTGAAAGATTCGGGATATTACAACCACCAGGGGAAGAAAGACGGTACGTGGATGTATTACTACGAGAACGGAAAGCCAAAAGAAAAACTTTCATACAGCACGGCGCAGCTTCACGGCGAGTACGCAGAATACTACGAGACCGGACAGGTGAAGGTGAAAGGTCAATACACGTTCGGACAGGAAGACGGAAAGTGGGAAGGGTTTTACGAGAATGGGAAAAAGAAATCGTCGGGAGAATATGTGAACGGGAAGAAAGTGAAGACGTGGCTTTATTGGGACGAGAACGGGAAGAAGCGGAAAGAGAAGCACATGTAAATTCAAGGATTTAAAATTCAATATTCAAACCATTCGCACATGCCAACGCGCAACGAGATTGTGCGTTGGCATGTGCGAATGGATCAATCTTTGAATCTGTAATTATTGAATCATTTTCCCCGTTACCTGCCCAAACTGATCAATATCCTCCATCTCCTTCACCTGCTTTTCAATCCGGTGCGGACGAAGCGTATCGAGATAATACGGTCGCGCCAGCGAATCCCAGGGATATACCACTGTATCTTTTCCGGATTCCAGGTGAATTTTGATTTTCGACGGGGCAATTCTTCCGTACTCACCATCTCCATCGTCATACTTTTCGTGCTTTGCTCCGCTGTGACTGCGGTGCGCGATGCGCTTGGTTTGCGCATGAGCACCAACGGCAAACGCGAATACCAGGATAAAACCAAAAATCGTTTTCATGTTTTCTATTGTGTGATTTTCGAACAGACTTTGCCCAGTTCACTCACGTCATCGATGTTGTTTTCAGGCTGATGCTGGTTGATCCGTAAAGAATCCGTGCGGAGCAGGGTATCTCCCACAGCGCGCCACACAATTGAATCTCCGATCGTATCGGGTTGCAGGATCAGCATGCGCTGCCGGGTCATCTCTGGTGGATTGCCGTAGTTGCCATCGTGTCCATCGTATTTTTCATGTTTTGCGCCGCCGTGACTCCGGTGCGCGATGCGTCGGGTCTGCGCATGCACACCGGCTGTCATAGCCAGTACAACCAAAAGGAGAACAATCTTTTTCATCGTCGAGGAGTTTGTTCCCTGTATTACACGCGAAAAAATGAAAAGTTCACACGGGAATGAACTTTTTTTGAGCGAATTTGTACCGTTGATCGCAAACGCTATGTCGCTACCCGTTACATCCTGGCCCAAAGAACTGCTGTGGCGCTTCCTGTGCGTGTACTTTTTTCTGTACATCACTACGCTGTCGTTCGATTACTACCTGTTGCCAAACATCACGAACTGGTTCGGTGTTCCGTTTCATTATGCCGCCAGCTTCACGGGTGAATTATTCTTCGGTGTAAATCTCACCGGCGCGCATGAGTTTTATTCGGACTCATTGCTGGTGTACGTTCACGTCTTTAACCTGGTTTTGATTGCGACCGTCGCGGCGATCGTGTGGACCTGGAAATCGAAGCGTCCGTTTTCAGAAGCGAAACTACAGCCGTGTTTTTTTGTGATGCTGCGGTATTTCGTTGCGTTCAATCTTTTCGTGTACGGATTTTCGAAACTGTACAAGTGGCAGTTCATGTTACCAGAGCCAAACATCCTGTACACCACAGTGGGCAACACGCCCCGCGATTTGCTGTACTGGACCAGCATGGGAACGTCGTATTCCTATTCCGTGTTCATGGGGCTGATCGAAATTATCCCCGGAATTCTCCTGCTGTTTCGCAGAACAACCGTGGCAGGTGCAATCATTGCGGTGATGGTGATGACGAATGTCCTTGCGGTCAACCTCGGGTTCGACATCACCGTGAAACTGCACTCGTTCACATTGCTGTTCATGGCGCTGGTGATTCTTATTCCTGCACGAAAAAGATTGCTTTCATTTTTCGGCGGGAAAGAAACAGCTGCGTGGAAATTTCCGGCCATCGCCTGGAAACCAAAATGGAAATGGTTGCTGCCCGGGATAAAAGTTCTGGTTGTGCTGGTGTTGTTCGGCGAAGCGCATTATCCGTATGTGGCGGTACAGAATTTCAACGACGACAAAGCGGAGCGGCCACCGATGCATGGTGCGTATGAAATTCTCGAAACAGATTACAATGCGTCCGGTTCGGATGGGCCGGTATACGTTGAAGATGATTCTCCGTATGCGGCCCCGGTACTGCAACGGATTTTTATCCTGCGTCGCGGGTACATTGTTTTTGAATACTCAAACGGAAACATGTTCGACTATCCGCTTGTGATTGATACAACCAACAAAAAATTCGTTTACACCGCGAGTCGCGATCGTTACATTACCTACGCAGCACTCAATGACAGCACGTACACATTTGAATCTGATAATTTCAGTTCTTCCGTGGATGACGGTTACCTCGCTCCCAAGATCATTTGGACGGTGAAGAAACTGGACTGGGAGAAGTTGCCGTTGCTGGAGGGGGAGTTTACGTGGATTGATGAGCAGTAAAAGTGTTTGCTCACTTGTCTGACTTCGGCTCCGCTCAGTCTGACAAGTCGTCACGATTAAGTATGCGGTTTAAAGACAAATCCAGATAGAGTCCACTTGTCAGACCGAGGAGCCGAGGTGACGAAGGGTGACGCCTCACACAACCACATTCACAATCTTCTTCGGCACAACGATCACCTTCTTCGGCGTTTTTCCCTCGAGATACTTCTGCGCATCTGCCGAAGACAGCACCTCCTTCTCCACGTCCGCGTTAGACATATCCGCAGCGAGCGCAATGGTGAAACGCATTTTTCCGTTGAACTGCACCGGGTAATTGATCGTGTTGTCGACAAGATACTTCTCGTCAATTTTCGGGAACGAATTTTTAGTCACGCTTTCTGAATGCCCGAGTTTGCTCCACAATTCTTCAGCGATGTGCGGTGCAAACGGCGACAAGGCAATCACGAGTGGTTCAAGTACTGCGCGCTTGTTGCATTTCAGTTCCATCAATTCGTTCGTGGCAATCATGAACTGGCTCACGCTGGTGTTGAACGACATGCGCTCGATATCTTCCGAAACTTTTTTCAGTGTGCGGTGAAGGACTTTCAGTTCGGCTTCATTCGGTGTTTCATCTGACACCACGAATGCATCACCGGAAACGAATAGGCGGAAGAAACGTTTAAGAAAATTGGACACCCCGGAAATTCCATTGGTGTTCCAGGGTTTGTGCGCTTCGAGCGGACCGAGGAACATTTCGTAGAGGCGGAGAGTGTCGGCGCCATATTCTGCGCAAACGTCATCGGGCGAAACCACATTGTATTTCGACTTCGACATTTTTTCAACTTCAGGAATAAGTTCAACTTTATCCGAACTCAGGTAAAAGTTCCGGAAGACTGCTTCTTTGTCGCGGGTTTGTGTTGCACCGGCTTCATCAATCCAATATTTTCCTTCCACAAAATTCACGTAGTTCACGAGATAGTTTTTGTGAAATGCCCCTTCACGTTTTTCATCGGGCGGCAGAATGAGATATTTTTCATCACCCGAAGACCGGTCGACAAAAACATTGGCCTTCATACTCACTCCCTGTATCATCCCCTGGTTCACCAGCTTTTGCGCCGGTTCATTCATCGGAATTTTTCCAATGTCGTGCAGGAACTTCGTCCAGAAACGCACGTAGAGCAAATGTCCTGTTGCATGTTCCGCGCCGCCGAGATAGAGATCAACATTCTTCCAGTATTCCACGGCTTCTTTCGAAACAAGTTCTTTCTCGTTCTTCGGATCCATGTAACGCAGGAAATACCAGGAAGAACCGGCCCAGCCCGGCATCGTTGTTGTTTCGAGCGGGTGACCGTTGTACGACCAATCCTTCGCGCGTGCGAGTGGTGGCTCACCGCTTTCCGTCGGTAAAAATTTGTCAATCTCCGGAAGGATCAGCG
>DATHKF010000537.1:0-3743 GCA_035489505.1 Bacteroidia bacterium
AATGTACCCGGGGCTTGTGATCTTAACCACGCCGGCAAAGGACAAAATTGCCCCTGCATTTTTAAGAAGGGCCAACCTCCTCATTCATTTTCCAAAACTCACTCCGCAACAACGCGTGAGCCTGATGCATAAAACAGCTGCAGTGAACGGGGCTGTTTTTAAACAGGGAGTTGACCTCGCAACAGTGTCCAGCACTTTTCCGCTTACCGGAAGACACATCAACCGCATAGTCTCTACTGCGGTTTCATCCGCGCGCGGGCACTCAACTTCTCCCGGCCAGACTGTTATCCACGCAGAACATTTCCAACATGCCTTTCAACAGGAACTCAAATGAACGAAAAAACAATTCCGATCCTCGACCTGATCCGGCGTACCCGGCAGAAAGCGCGCCAGCCAAAAATCATCGGCACACCTGCTGTAAAAAAAATGCCGCCGCTGCAGGTTGAATCATCCAATTCATTCTCGTTGCCGACCTCACCCGTTCAAAGTCCGCCCCTGTTCTGGCCGGATAAAAATAAAAATGATGCACTGTCCGGTTCGGGGTTTGCAAGTCTTGATTAATGATTTTTAAAACATTGCGATATGCCTGTAACAATCGACAAAGGAGGGGAAGAAATTCCCGACAACACGTACGGTTTTGAAATTGAATTCTGCAGCCACGACAATTCTGTTTTTGCCTTCACACATGTAGACACGGTAAATATTTTTATAAGGGTGCAAGGACGTGCTGATGAAGAATGGAAAATAGAAACCGATTCAGGCAATGTGCTGGAACTGGTTACGTCCAAACTCACATTCCGAACCATTGCGGCCGCTTACGAGTACAAGGACAAACTCGCTGCCATCCTCGCCGAGTCGGTGAATGTGCCATGCACCTACCACGAATGGGTAGCCGAAAGGACGCAGCCGCTCAGGGACCACATACAAACGTATTATGGTCTATGCCACATTACCATTCTAGGTGCTCCATATGAAAGTGTAAGGGACAGCATCAACGTTGAAAATGTGGATGATGGGATCAACATCCAGGCTGCTAAAGTGAGACTGGTCAAGAACGAACATCAGTGGGCTGATTACCTGGGGGCAACAGTTGTCTCACATTCTGAAAAGGACTGGGCCAAAGGATATAGCTCCCAGGTGAACATGCCCATGAGCGCTGCAGGATATTTTTTATACTCTGTATACAATAAATTACCGAAGGGACAATTGCGCTTCGAAAGGATGGTGGACTTTCCGCAAGGATATTTTTTCCTTACCACGGAGAAGCTGGAAAACCGTCTCGTGACCTGGTTCTGGCGCAGCATCCAATTCGCTGCATTTTTCTTATACGCCAAGCGTACTTTTGAAGGTGACGTGACTGGCTTGATCCGTGCCTGTTTACCAGATGAACGCGCACTTTATCCCAGCGAGCTGCAGAAATTAAATATGCGTGAAGAAGATCTAAAAGTTCCGAGGGAAGCCTTTGACCGCATCATGGGTATTATGCCCGAAATTTATGCTGCAGATAAAGTAATACCGTCGGATGAGGATCTGACAAGACTGGGTGTATTGTACATCACAGTCGGCAAAATGCTGACGGGCGCATTGGGTAACCTGAGTGAAACCAACCAGCTCGAACTGCAATTCATTGCGTGGAATCTCGGATCTACCGAAGGAATGGCCCCGCCTATTATTCAGTCGGAAAAAGTCATGGCGCAACGCCGATGGCTGGAATATCACAACTCCATGAAAGACCTGACAGGCTTGTGGTTTAAAGGTGCACTGCTGGATGTGATTTCAAAAGAGCGGTATTGTTATCCATTACGCAACGATCCGGAAATCTGGTCTGAGGTGATCGGCACTTTTGTCTCCCTGATGAATGCATCGCGCTGGGATAAAGGACGCATTTATCCGGCCGATCTCGATGAGCTGCATTTTAAAGAGCTTAGCGAACGTATCGGTGAGATAGAAAATCTGTACAATCAATACGTTGTTGCCTTAAATGGACGGATTCCCAACTTTGATCTCCCGGAGCGAAAGAAACGCAAATTCCTTCATTACGGAGAACTGGAACATTCGGCCTGGGAAGGGCGTTACGACACGATGGTCCCGTCGATTCCTGGTCGTGAGGGATATGAGCGGACTACATACCTGATCGAGCACCGGTTTAATTAGTCGGTTCAAAGTCCACGGCGAAAAAAGATCGTTTCGCAATCACTATTATTTAATGGTACACGGAAAGCACAGAACACACAGAATTTCACAGAAACCATATCGCAAAATTTCGTGTGAACTGGTGTGTTCGGCGCATTCCGTATACTACTTTTTTATTTTCAATCCGAAGCGATCTTTTTTCGCCGTGTATTTTTAAACAAGTCCTGATTTGCCCGTCCAGGTAAACCGGTATAATTTCAAAACCAGTTCCGGCGATTACTTCATTGAACAATTGAAATTGCGCGGGCGGGTCGTTCCGGTTTTATTTTAACCGCAAGGGCACAGGGATGTTAAGGCCTTGGGGTATTATCAAAATATTCACCGCTGAGGCGCAGGGGCGCGGAGTGTAGATCACTGCGAGAGAAGCGAAGCGGAACGAAGCAGTCCCCTCTTCGAAGACGGGATTGCTTCGCTCCGCTCGCAATGACTGGTACTCTGCGCCTCAGCGGTGAAAAAAAATCCCGCAGCGACCCGGCCAAAACAAACCCCAAAAAACTACCTCTATGACATTACCCGGAACAGTTCAATCTGCAGCGCCTGGACTGAATGGCTTTGATACCATTACCACCATTACTCCCAGCACTGCTGCAAAATTTGTTCAGGATGGCTACGGCTTTTGTGCACGCTACGTTTCATTAGGCAGCACACAAACCGATCTTTCCAACCAGGAAGCTGTTGATATTTTAAACGCAGGCCTTGCGCTGATGATCGTGCAGCGGGTGCGCAGTTCAGGGTGGGTTCCTTCCGCTTCGCTGGGCACTACGTATGGCACCAATGCGGCGAACAATGCTGCATCGATCGAACTGCCGAAAGGCATGAATATTTTCTGCGATCTCGAAGGTGCAGCGGAGGGTACAAGTGCGCAGGTGGTGATCGATTATTGCCAGGCGTGGTATGCTGCGGTGAATAGCGCCGGTTACGTTCCCGGAATTTATGTAGGCCCACAATGCGGACTCAGCGGCACACAATTGTACCAGAACCTTTCGTTCGGGCATTACTGGAAATCGGCGGACACGGTGCCGGATGTGGCTACACGCGGCTACCAGATTGTGCAACTCCAGCCACCGGATATTACAGTAAACGGCGTTGGTATTGACAAAGACACCACGCAGACTGATAACCTCGGTGATAGTGTACTGTGGCTGAAAGTGGATGGTCAACCGGTTTTGCCTTTGCTTTCGTAAGTACTTCACGAATTTTGCGTGGTTCAGAGTTAAATTGGGTAGTGTCTCTGTTTGAGCATTTGATATTTTGACACGGCGACACGGCGCTAAAAGAAGTACAAAACCCGTTCTAAGCCCGGGCGCACACGGCGCGATAACGGTAACGCGCCGTGCGCGCCCGGGCTTAGAATAAGAAATGCCGTAAAAATGCGCTCCCGATTGCTATCGGGACCGTGTCAAAAAGCAAAGTGAGACACTAAAAAGTTTCTGGTTAAAAAGTTCGTGATTACCACTGAACTTTGAACTAATTTAACGGTGAACTTTTAACTTTTAAACTTTGAACGCTAACTTCTCTCTCGCCATACACGGTGGTGCAGGTACCATCCT
>DATHKF010000538.1:0-10742 GCA_035489505.1 Bacteroidia bacterium
CTGGGCCTGGGAAGATGTGCAGAGTGATTACGGCGCAGGCCCGAGCGGATTATCCATTCACGAAAACCAGTTTGATATTTATCTCAACGGTTCCGGCGGTCACGTAAGCATGCGTTATTCCCCGGCGATTCCCGGAATGAAATTGTACAATCAATGCGTGAGCAGTCCGGGTGTTGGAAAATCATACGCGTATGTTACGGGCGGTCCTTACCAGTTTGAACGCTGCGTCCAGGGTGAAGTAAACGGTGCGCTCGAAGCACGCGGTTCTATTCCTGATCCGGCGTTGCTGTGCGCGCAATTGCTGAAGAAAAATCTGGAGGAGCGCGGCATTCACCTGCGCGATTCGGCAACGACCATTCGTTTGATCCGGCTCAATGGGCTGAAACTTGCCAGTGAAGGCGGAAGAAAAGTGATCACTTCGAATTCTTCGGCATCGCTGAGTGATCTCGTATATCATACGAACCAGATCTCGCAGAATTTTTATGCCGAAACAATTCTTCGCGCCATCGGTCACCGCGAAAAAGGGTACGGCAGCACGTTTGGTGGAGTAGGAGCGGTGTATGCATTCTGGAAAAACCACGGTGTCGATTTGCAAGGCCTCTTTATGGTCGATGGAAGCGGCCTCTCGCGGCACAATACCATCACTACTTTGCAACTCGTGAGCATGCTGAAAGTATTGGCGAAAGATTCGGTGGTGTTTCCATCGTTTTACCGTTCACTTCCCATTGCCGGGGAATCGGGGACCATCCGTAAACTCGCCGACGGAACTGCAGCCGAAGGAAATCTCCGTGCAAAAAGCGGGACCATGTCGCGCGTACGTGCCTACGCCGGGTATGTGGACACGAAAAGCGGTCAGCGCCTGGCTTTCGCCATGATCGGCAACAACACGCAGTGGGACGCCACGCAGATGCGGGATAAGTTTGAGAAACTCTTCATCCTCATGGCCGAGTTGCCGTAGCCTACTGCCTACTTGCCTACTCCTTACCTGCCCCCCTTCTTTACCAACTATCCCCCAACTTTGTTCAAGTATCGAATATTGCCCCCTTTCCCTACATTTGCCACGTAATTTTACCTCAGAAACAGCTAACACTAAATAAACTATGAAAAAGCTATTGCTAATACTGTTCCTTGCCCCAATCTGGTTCTCCTGCGAGGATGACAAACCCAAAACGGATCCGGTTAAGGACAGCCTGACGAACGAAACAGACCGTCTTACAAACATTACAGCCGACCAGGCTGCCGCACTCGACTCTTTTTTCCGTGCGATGAATGATATCCAGGCAAACCTGGATGAAATCCGTGAAAAGGAAAAGATCATTGCGAAAGACACAGCTAAAGGCGACGTTAATTCACGCAAAGACAAAATCACTGCCGATATCCAGGCGATCTATGATCTCATGGTGTTGAACAAACAGCGTTTGGCTTCTGCAAAGAAGAACCTGAAAGATGCAAATCTTCAGATTGCTTCCATGCAGGCAACCATCGATCAGTTGAATACTACACTGACTACGCGTGAAGGTGAAATCACCATGCTGAAAGACGATCTGATGAAAAAAGATCTTGAACTGAGCAACCTCACGATGAATTACGATGAGGCAGTACAGGAATCGGATGCGAAAACAGTACAGTTGAATACCGCATACTATGCGTACGGCACTTCGAAAGAACTCGAAAAGCAGGGCATCATCACCAAAGAAGGTGGTGTGATCGGTATCGGAAAAACTGCAAAAATGAGTGAACAGCCGAATACTGAATATTTCACGCAGGTAGATATTACCAAAGTGAACGAAATTCAGCTCAGTTCCAAAGAAGCAAAAGTGATCACTACACATCCTGCGGGCTCTTACCGCATCGAAGGTGCAGATGACCGCGCAGACAAGCTTGTAATTACTGATGCGACCAAGTTCTGGAGCGTATCAAAATTCCTTGTGGTTGTTGTGAAGTAGTAGGTTGGTTGATCAACACCACAAAACAAAATCCTTTCTGGTTTCCAGAGGGGATTTTTTTTGTGTCATTGTCGGGTTGGGTGATTGTGTTGCTTAATGGGAACGCGGATCCCGCGCTTCGCTTGATCCGCGCCACGAGTGTAACGAGGGGTCCGCGTTCCTATTCTAAGAAGCGCATGAGTAACGCGAATCCCGTAGTGCTCATTTTATACCAAAAAAACGCTTTGCATCCTATCACCACTTGATTGTGAAATACTCTTTGCTTTATCAACACCACACCACAAAAATCCTCCGCAACTTTGCAGAGGATTTTTTATGCAGAGATATTTCATTTTTTCGCTGATTATCGCCTTGCTTTCCGCCTGCGGAGAAGACAAGCCCGTGCGCGTGGCCGATACTGTGCCCGTTGATTCCACGGCGTATTTCAGAAAACTCATCGGCGCTGAAGCCAAAGAATTTCAGCTCGACACGTTTTTCCAAAACCGGTTTGTTGAAGGAACGTTTTCCGGATGTGTACTCGTGGCGCAACGGGGCATTGTGCTGTACGAAGAAGCTTTCGGTTGGGAAAATCACGAAAACAGGGATTCGCTTTCGCTCGAATCCTCGTTCCAGCTTGCTTCAGTTTCCAAGCAATTCACCGCAGCAGCGGTTTTGCTTCTCGTCCAGGAAGGAAAATTAAAACTCACCGATTCCATCCGGAAGTTTTTTCCTTTGCTGCCGTATTACAACGTAACCGTGCACCAGTTGCTCACGCACCGCGCCGGTCTCGACAAGTACACGAATATCTGCGACAATCATTACCGCAAGCAAGGCATTGATCCGCCACCGGTATACACGAACGACAGCGTGATCTCACTTTTTTCGCTGCTGAATGTGAAAGCCATTCACAAACCGGGTGAGAAATTCGATTACAGCAATACCGGTTATGTTGTACTGGCCACGTTGGTAGAACACCTGAGTGCGACCTCGTTTCATGCATTCATGAAAACCCGTTTTTTTGATCCGCTCGGGATGAATCATACATGGATCAACAACGACGGCGCTGAACACACACACTGCACACGCGGGTATTACAAAAGCTGGAACCGCTGGGACGAAGGATTTCTCGACCAGGTTTCCGGCGACAAAGGTGTGTATTCTTCCGTTGGCGATATGTGGATCTGGGACCGCGCATTGCGCAACGGAAAAGTTCTGTCACCCGAAATGCAGTCCGCCGCATACAAAGGTTACAGCGAAGAACTCACCGATAAGAAACGCTGGAACTACGGTTACGGATGGCGCACCGTTGATTTTCCGGATGGGGCCAAAGCGGTTTTTCACAACGGATGGTGGCATGGATACACGAGTACATTTTACCGCGGACTTACAGACGATGTAACGATCATTATTCTCTGTAACAAATTCAACCGCGGGATATACAATGTACAGCCATTGCTGACGATCCTGGGTGCGCATCATTTCGACCCGGAACCGGAAGAAACAGGCACGGATTCCGCGGATGTAACCGGCGGTTCAAATCAAACCAAATGATCGCGAAAAAAATTACTGTTCCTAAAACAGCGCGGTATTTTGGTTCAGCAAATCCTTCGCCGGAATTCACCGAAGTTGTTTTTGTTTGTCACGGTTACGCGCAACTCGCGAATACATTTATTGAAAATTTCTCTGGCGTAGCCAATGAGCGGCGTTTGATTATTGCCCCTGAAGGGCTGCATCGTTTTTACCAGCGTGGCGGTTACGATCACGTGGTTGCATCGTGGATGACAAAGGAAGACCGGCACGATGATATCCGCGATTACATTACCTGGCTCGATTTTGCAGCAGCCGATGTGCTCATGCACTGCCGACCAGATATAAAAGTAACCGTGCTTGGTTTTTCGCAGGGAGCGGCCACAGTTTCGCGCTGGTCGGTCCTGGGAATGACGAAAATTCACCATCTCATTCTCTGGTGCGGATTCTTTCCACCCGATTTACCAGCGGAAAATAAGCCAAAATGCGAAAATCTTACGGTCGTAACGGCTTCCGATGATAAGTACGTGGATGCAGCTTCTGAAGAGAAGAATCTCCGTGAAATGAAAGCCGTTTTTACCACTTACAAACACGTACGGTTCACTGGCGGACACGAGATACATGCTGGCACACTTTGTGAAGTTCTGGAAGACAAGCCATAAAGAAGTCTTACTAACTTGCTGCCGCATGAAATCCCGCTACATCCTTTTCCTGCTTTTGTTTTTCTTCTCGTTTCGCAGTTCCGCCCAGATCGATCACATTGAAGGCGGATTGTACGTCGAACATTTTCAACTGGGCTATCGCAGCCAGCAACAGATCGGCGGACAATTGCACATTGGTATCTGGGAGCGGTTTACACTCAACTGGCAAATCGGTATCGGACCTGCTGCTGAGGGCGGATTTTACGCGCATCTTCCTGCAGGTATGGTGGGCGGAATAAAACTCATGCGCGATCGCCCATGGTTCAATTCCATTCCAATGCTGAATAACCTTGGCGTGCTGCTCATGGTTTGTCCCGAAGGAGTCGGTTACTATGTGACCGAAGGAAAAATGCGCATGCACGTTTCGGTTAACCCGCTGGGGTTTGATTACTGGCTTCGCCGCGATCCGAATTTTGAACACGGACGTATGAGCGGAAGTGTAGTGTTCCGTTGCCGGTTGATGTCGAACCTCAAATGGCCAATCTACATTGCGCCGCAGATTGCCGCTACGGTAATTTATCGTTTGCCGGATGATGGTACACTCGACCGGATCGGTTTCCGTGCAGGTGTTACGATTGGGTTTAGTAATGAGGACAGGGATTAGACCTCGGCTCCGCTCGGTCTGACAAGGGGGCAATAGAAGCGCCTGCGGCAGCAAGGATTTTTTTCTTTTTTGATATTCGACCCCTTCAGGGTCGGGTTAAGGCCGGTCATTTCTTTTATTCACATTCGACGCCTTCAGCGTCGCTATACAGGAACCCTGAATGAATAAAAATGTCTGCGCAACGGCCACTACGACGCCTTCAGCGTCGCTATACAGGAGCCCTGAATGAATAAAAATGTCTGCGCAACGGCCACTACGACGCCTTCAGCGTCGCTAATACAGGAACCCTGAAAGGGTTCAATGTGAATAAAAAAAATGTTCCGCGACAGCCACGACCCTGAAGGGGTCGAATGTCACTACACAAATAAAAAAATCCTTGCTGCCGCAGGCGAAATCTCCCATCGATAATTGAAAACCGACAACCGTAAATCGTATATTTATCTCATGTCCGACAAACCCAAAAAGAAAAAACACAACGTACACGGCGCCGGGCTCTTCCTCTGGAAAGCCGCAAACGCCTGGCAGCGACACGTGCGTGATCAGCTGAAACCGCTTGGCATTACGCACGTACAGTTTTTATTGCTGGAAGCAACTCAACAACTGGAAGCCGGCGGTAAACAACCCTCGCAGATTTTACTCGCACGGACTGCCGGAACGGATGTCATGATGACTTCAAAAGTGATTCGCCTGCTGGAGAAAGAAAAACTGGTAGCACGGAAATCAAACCGCAAGGATGCGCGTTCGGTTACACTTCAGTTGACGCCGGAAGGAAAAAAGAAACTGGTGAAAGCAGCGACAGCGATGCAGCAGGCAGAGATTTCGTTTTTCTCGAAACTGAAATCGAAGCCGCATAAGTTTGTTGCGAACCTGGAAGGGCTGTCTGAAGAAGTTCATTGATTCCCGAAAATATATTTTGAAAATTCGTGAAGGAAAACGGTTGAAACCGTTTGGCAAACTCACTGTGTTCATTGCCGGGGGCTTAAGCCCCCGGCAATGGAGGCTTCGCGCAGCAAGAACAGTTTGCTCAACCGCTTAAGCGGTTTCATAATACATGACGCAAACTCAATGATTTTTGGAGTAATACACCTTGCGGATAATTTCTTCCGCCTGCACCAGCCCGTTGATCTCTTCATTCTTAAACACCAGGTGAATTTCAGACCGGCGCACATTTCCCGTTTGTACAGGAATACTTGCAGTGAGCTCCACGAGATTTTCGGCGAACACATCGTAAGCGATATCCAGGAAAGGAATGAATAATTCCAGCATGCCGTTTCCTTTTACTTTGAATATCGATGCAAGATCAAACCAGGCCATCTGGCCACGGTGTGCAGGGAGAAGATTATGATTTCTTCCATCTGTCTCCGGTGAAGTGGTAACCGTCAGCAAATCATCATTCAGGATCATGCGGGCTTCAAGACCGCTTTCTTTGTACACCCATCCGCGCGCTGTGAGCGGAATGCTGTCCTGAGTCATGATCCGCGTTAAAAATTCTTTGGTCTTCGCCCGATCGGCAACGCGGTAGCACGATGAAAACGCCGTGGTGGAATGAACATGTGTTTCCGTGATTTCTTTCCGGTTGAAATCTTCGTCGTATTCGTACTTGATGGTTGTTTCTTCGTACGTCACCGTGTCGTGAAGGATAGTCATGCAATCGCCGGTGAGATACGGAAGCAGTTCAACGGCCTCTTCGTCGGAAAGCGGAAGCGCGTTCATCGGTGGTGCATCTACGTAATGTTCCGCCATGGAATCGTTTTTCGGATCGAGATGAAACCGTACGAAACCAAGTACAGAAGAAGGCTCACACGGAAACGGAATTTCTTTCATGCCGTCGCGTACGCCTCCATCAACGAGATGCCATTCTGAACGGACAAGAATTTCACCGTCGTCGAAATCGGTCATGTAGTTGAAGTATTTTACATCGCCGAACAACTGCTTCATGGCGTCTCCACCGCCCGTAAATTTCATGAACGACGACGTTTGCACCCAGAGTGAAACATCAAACGGTTTCAATTCCTGTTCGGTGAAATTCTCATCGGCGAGCACAGAATTTTCCTCTTTCTGTTTGAGCAGTTCGATGCACTGCGTAGCCACCGTGGCAATGCCGTGATGACTGATCGGGTAAAGAAACAAGGCCACGTCTTCGGTCCAGCCAATTACGGCAGCTGTTGTGTCGAAGCGCACGAGCGGAACACCGTTGGTTGTCCACGGAACAATATTGAATTCATTGGTCACGTGTACACGCATGAGTTTTCCGAATGCAGCGCTGTCTTCGAGCTGCACAGCAATGCCGAAAAATGCGGCTTCACCGCTGTGGTACGCGAACATGAGCACATCAGCGGTTTCTTCGAACCCGGTTTCACCGCTTGCCGTTACTGCTTTTGTAAATGGTGCGAGTTCATTGTGCAGGATCGATTCGTCTGTCATCTCCGGGAACAAATGATCGTCGCCTGCGCGGTCCAAAGCCAGCTCGCGCAGGTTCAGCGTAAGCACAGCAAATGCATCTTTGGGAATCACGCGTGCATGCGGAGGTATTTCACGGCGCATGGTGAAATACCAGACGAGCAGCAAAATCGACCCGGTCAGGATCAATGCGATGACGGTAGATCGGATAATAAGGTTCTTCATGATCTATTTCACAATGAGAAACAATCCGTTCAGGATGTGAAAGAAACGATCGAGTGGGCTGCGTTTCTGTTCTTCATTGTCGGCGGGCATGGTGATCGTCATCTGGATGCGGTGTTCTCCTTTGCGGCCTTTTTTGCCCATGATCAGTCCTGAACTCACGTTGCGTTCCAGGTCATTTTTTTTCGCTCCATCGGGATCGTCTTTCTCGATCTTACGCACGGTGTCAAATGTTCTCTTCCCGTCCCACCAGGCTACCAGCGGACTTTTCCGCGCTGTTTTCCGCATTTTTTTATCGAGACGTTCTTTGCCTTTGTAGCCTTTGTGGAGATGATTATTCACGAGGTCTTCATTGTTCGTGAACATGAGAATGCCTTTGCGGAAAACAATGAACATCTGCGAAGCCGGGTTGGCGGTGTTCATCACCATGTAGTAATCTTCGTTCACTTTTTTGATCAACGCAGTCCGCTCAAGAATATCCAGGATCTTCTGCATGTCCTTTTTGCGTCCGACACCAGCCATGAACACAAACTCGGGAACAATTTCTGTGCGTTCTTCGGTTACTTCACGCCGGTTGAAATCGTCGTCGTATTCGTACGTCACAAAAGTCGTTACCACCGGTTTGAGGTCCGTCACGGCAAATACAAATTTTCCCGTGAAGAGTTCGTACATGGTTTTATCGTCGATGAAAACGCGCATGATGTCCCACATCGCGAGGTACGTTTGTTCGAACATGCCCATGCTCGAATACCGCATGTTCTCGCGATACACCTGGCCTGAAAAGCGGATGAACTTTTCCATATTCACCGAAAGACACACGAGCGACAGAAGATTATCTCCCTTCACGTACTTCAGCATTTTGCGGTCGACCCTGCCGCGGTACATGCCCGAGGTCATCTCCGACATTTCGCTGCCCACACTGATCCGGTGTTCCATTTCGGTTACCGTATCGTTGAACGTTACCAGGCCAGCCACGTATGATTCTTCCCACATCGATGGAAATAGTAATGTGTCCAAAGGCTGCTGCTCTTCTTGCGTGCCCCACATGCCGTAGCGGCTGCGTCTTTCCACTTGTTTCCGGTACTCTTCCTGCATCACGAGTCCGTAATTGTACCAATAGGCGGCATCAAATTTTTCATCCTGTAGCGAACGGAAATTTTTGTTCGACGCCAGCGAATTATCATACTCCAGGTTCATCAACCTGTTTAAGAGAAGCAAAGCCTGTTCATCGTGCGCAACTTCATTCTGTACAGACTCATCCTGATAATAGGCGTAATCTTCGTACGGGTTTACAAACAACGTTGTATCCTCAGGCAATTCACCCTGCTCCAGGCGTTCGAGCAGTTTTTTGTTTTCTTCAGCGAGTTCATCGCGTGTTGCATTTTTCGAACTGTCGGAAATAATTTCGGCGGCTTCCCGTTCGGCAGCAAGACGCGCTTCTACAGCCATTATGCTGTCTGCCATGCGAATGCTGTCCTCAAGGGCTTGTACGTATTCCATGTTGTTGTAATCCATGTACGCATACTCGTCGTACGTGCTGCGGTAATAATCAGACAGTACAATGATCGCGTAGTTGTTCGTCCAGCCAGCCGTAATCCGCTCACCGCTGAGTGATGAATAGCCGCGGTCTTTCACAACCAACGTGCCTTGGCCAAATAAATGAGCAGTTAAGTAGCCCGAGAACACGGTTTCGTTTCCTACCGGAAGAATGTATGCCCAGTAGCTGCACGTGTCGTTTTCTTCGTGGAAAGCATAAATGTTTCGCAGGGAATCGATTCCGGTGGTTGACGGACTGGACAAAATACTGCTGAGATAATTGGTCAGCCGTTCACGCGGATCTTCTGCCAGGGAAGTACTTCCATACACGTACAGGTTGTCGTTGTAACTGCGGCCGTTGCCAAACATTTCCAGGCGGGAAAGCGATTCTGCATTGTTGCGTTCTCCCTGCTGGTAAGGGCGCATCGTTATGACATACGAAGCATTCTTTGGAATGTGGATGTAATTTTCCTGCGAGAATAATCCGGTGGAAGCGAGCAGGGCAGATGTGAAGAGCAGGAATTTCCTGTACATGCGTTTTTATTTCAGGGTGATGGTGTGTGCGATTTTCTCAATACCTGTAGCGAGGTTGAGCATGTTGAAACGGGTCATGACCGATTTTCCGCTGGCGGAAATTTTACTTTTAGCGTTGTTGCTTATTTTCACCGGCTGGTCGAAACGGTAAATGCACGTGTACGTGGCGTTGCGCAAAATGTCTTTGTCTTTCGCCGTGAGTTTTTCTTTTTCCTTTTCGGCGTTGTAATTACTCTTGCGCGTGAATACTTTTCCGGCGAATGCAAAATTCCCCGATGCTTCAGGAATTGACTTGTGATCGGCCGCAAATTCTGCAGATACAGATTCTACTGCGGCGTTCAGCTGGCTCATGCTGGCAAAACTGAATTTCACCGAGAAAATGTAATTGGGCCAGTCGGTGGTTGTAACCACGTTGGTGATACCCGGTTGTTTTTCCAATGTGGCTTTGGTGCGCACGATGTCGGCATCAATTTCCTGGCGGCTCGGTACGCGATAGCCTTCGCTGCTGTCGTCCTGCATAATCAGGTCGAGATTGGCTTTGCTCTGGCTCAGGTTTGCGGTGTAGTAAAATTCACCGGAGCCGTTGTTGTGCACGGTAATGTCTTCGACAATTTCGAAACATCCTGATCCAAGAAATGACCAGGCAACGAGTATGAAGAGGAGTGAGAAGTGTTGTGTTTTCACTTGTGTCAAATTTACACATTAAAGAACCAGCGGGAACGCGAATTCGTACCTTCGTCATGATGCGTAGGGACCCGTTCGGTCATGTTTTCTGGATAAAACGACTTTTGATCAGCCTCATTGGCTTGTTCACCTGGGGCAGGTATGCCAAAAAGAATACCATTCACATCGAAGGCACGGAAATTCTTGAAAATCTTCCGGGGAGAAACGTGCTTTTCGTGTCCAACCACCAGACTTATTTCGCTGATGTCATTGCGTTTCTTCATGTGTTTTGCGCAGTAAAGAACGG
Source organism: Bacteroidia bacterium (assembly GCA_035489505.1). Classification (GTDB taxonomy): domain Bacteria; phylum Bacteroidota; class Bacteroidia; order Palsa-965; family Palsa-965. The sequence continues at coordinate 10,420 of DATHKF010000538.1, forward strand.
TCAGCGGAATTCCATTGCCAACCGGAATTACCTCTGGAAACCGAGCCTTAACAATTATTTTGTAGCTGCGGAGGAAACCATGAAGAAAGGCCTGCTGCCCCGCATTTTCGCTTACGTGGGTTCGGTCTCCATCCAGCGGACCTGGAAACAGGGAGGTCAAGACGTGAACCGCAAAGTGCGCATGGACGATATCTCGAACATCGGCCTGGCGCTCAGCGACGGATGGGTGATTAATTTCCCGCAGGGCACAACCAAACCGTATGCGAAAGGACGAAGGGGAATTGTGCTCATCCTGAAAAAATACAATCCCGTGGTGGTTCCGG
>DATHKF010000539.1:0-5362 GCA_035489505.1 Bacteroidia bacterium
AAATACAACGTGAAAGTCATCGCGTCGAACGATTCGCATTACGTGAATGAAGACGATGCCAATGCACACGATATTTTGCTTTGCATCAACACCGGCGAAAAACAAAGCACGCCTACTGCAAAGGATTTCAACGACGAAGAAGGTTCGATGAAAGGAAAACGTTTCGCATTCTGGAACGACCAGTTCTATTTCAAGACCACCGAGCAAATGACCGAACTGTTTGCCGATGTTCCGCAAGCCATCGACAATACCAACGAAATCGTTGATAAAGTAGAACACCTCAAGCTGAAGCGCGACATCATGCTTCCGCATTATACCATTCCGCCAGGATTTACCGATCAGGATGAATACCTGAAACATCTCACCTTTGAAGGTGCAAAAAAACGGTACGGTGAAATCTCCCAGGAAGTTGAAGAGCGAATCAACTTCGAACTCTTCACGGTGAAGACGATGGGGTTTGCAGGTTACTTTCTCATCGTGCAGGATTTCATCAACCACGGAAAAGACATTGGCGTTTTTGTAGGCCCCGGTCGTGGTTCTGCTGCGGGTTCCGCGGTGGCGTACTGCATCGGCATTACGAACATTGATCCGATCAAGTACAAGCTCCTGTTCGAGCGATTCCTCAATCCCGATCGTAAGTCCATGCCCGATATCGATACGGACTTTGACGATGAAGGACGACAGAAAGTGATCGACTACGTGGTGGAAAAATACGGCCATAAGCAGGTCGCGCAGATTGTGACGTACGGAACTATGGCCGCGAAAATGTCGATCAAAGATGTAGCGCGCGTACTTGATCTTCCGCTCGACCAGGCCAATGGACTAGCGAAACTTGTTCCGGACCGTCCCGGCATTGAGCTGAACCGAGTGATCCTTGCCCCTATCGACGGAGAAAAATCGCTCAAGGAAAAAGAAGGACTTGGCGGCGATGATCTCGAGAACGTGAAGAAGCTTCGCCAGATCTACGCGGGCAACGACATGCAGGCAAACGTAATCCGTGAAGCGTTGCGTCTCGAAGGTTCTGTACGCGGAACTGGAATTCACGCAGCGGGAATTATCATTGCGCCGTCGGATCTTACGGAAACCATTCCTGTTTACACCTCGAAAGAGACCAATCTCCTCATCACGCAGTTCGATGGTAAAGTGATCGAAGATGCCGGTGTGATCAAGATGGACTTTCTCGGGTTAAAAACGCTGACCATTTTGCGCGATGCGTTGATCATGATCAAAGACAATCATGGCGTGACGATCGATCTCGATACTATTCCGCTCGACGATAAAAAAACATTCGAGCTCTACCAGCGCGGTGAAACAAACGGCACGTTCCAGTTTGAATCGCCGGGAATGCAGAAACATTTGATTTCACTCAAACCCGATAAGTTCGAAGATCTGATCGCCATGAACGCGTTGTATCGTCCGGGCCCGATCGAATACATTCCGAATTTCATTGCGCGTAAACACGGTCGTGAGCCCATCACGTACGATTTACCTGAAATGCGCGAGTATCTCGAAGATACCTACGGCATTACGGTCTACCAGGAGCAGGTGATGCTGCTCTCGCAGAAACTCGCTGGCTTTTCCAAAGGAGATGCCGACGTGCTGCGCAAAGCCATGGGTAAAAAAGACAAGGCTACGCTCGACAAAATGAAGGGAAAATTCGTCGACGGCGTTCAGAAAAACGGTCACGATGTAAAAACCTGCGAGAAAGTCTGGACCGACTGGGAAGCGTTTGCGCAATACGCGTTCAACAAATCGCATTCTACGTGCTACGCATACGTGGCGTACCACACGGCGTACCTGAAAGCGCATTATCCTGCGGAGTTCATGGCGTCGGTGCTCACGCATAACCTGGGCAACATCGACAAGATCACGTTCTTCATGGAAGAGTCGAAACGTTTTGGCATTCCGGTACTTGGTCCTGATGTGAATGAATCGAAGAAAAACTTTTCCGTGAACAGCAGCGGTGCCATCCGTTTTGGAATGGGCGCGATCAAAGGTGTCGGTGAATCGGCTGCAGAAGCCATTATCGAGGAACGTAAGAAGAACGGATCTTACGCAAACATCTTTGATGTTGTGAAGCGTGTGAATCTTCGTGCTGCAAACAAGAAGTCGTTCGAGAATATGGTTTTCGCTGGTGTGTTTGATTCGTTCGCTGATCTTCATCGTGCGGTTTACTTCGCGAATGATGGAGAGAACACGCCTACTTTCATCGATCGCATTCTGAAATACGGCCAGGCGTGCCAGGGATCAGAAGAAGCGAACACCATGAGTTTGTTTGCCGATGTTGCTGATGAAGCAACCGAAGTAGCCGAACCGAAAATTCCGACATGCGAAGAATGGCCCGTGCTGGGCAAACTGAAAGCCGAACGCGAAGTCATTGGCATTTACATTTCCGGTCACCCGCTCGACACGTACCGCATCGAGATGGAAGTATTCTCCAAACACAAACTCGCCGACCTGAAGGATTTGTCGAAATGGAGCGGGCACGACATGCACATTGGTGGAATGATCACCAGCGGTCAGAAGAAAATGACCAAGACCGGGAAGGAATTCGGCGTGTTTACGCTGGAAGATTATTACGACTCGCACGAGTTTGCGCTGTTCGGAAAAGATTTCATTGAGTTCGGAAAATTTCTCACCAACCTCGATCAGCCGCGTTTTTTATTGATCCGCGGAAAAGTACAGGCGCGTTACGGCATGCCCGACCAGCTGGAATTCAAAGTAACGAGCATGGAATTGCTGGGCGAGTTGCTGGAGAAAATCAAGACATGTAATCTCCAGTTGCCACTTTCTTCTGTCACCGAAGAAAAAATTTCGAAACTCAACGAAGTCATCAGCCGTCACACCGGAAAAAGTCAATTGAAGTTTACTGTGTTCGACATTGCGGAAAACATCAAACTGGAATTGCCTTCACGTAAAGTGCGGGTAAGACCGGATAAAGAATTGCTGGAGGAGTTGCAGGCGGTGGCGCCGGAGGTGAGCTGGAAGCTTAATTAGGGCAGGAGAATAATGCTCTTCCGTTTTTTCTGATGAACGCTGGACGCGTGCATTGTTCCCCGACTCGCGGCAAATAAGTGGTGTCATTCGCCAGGCAACTGGTTTATTTCCACTGGCAGGAATATAATACGGTCACTCCAATATTTGTTGACCTGTTAATACATGGATTTTTTTCGCGGAACTTTCCAGATGTTGATCCGTAGATTCGACCATGAAAAAGTTGCTGCACCTGTTCGCATTTCTGCTGTTTACACCGGTCGTTACCGTGGCACAAAACTCTGCCTGCAATTGTTATCACACGAGAGATACTTCGTATCACGTGGTTCCATTTACAGATTCGGCACCACCGGAATACCGGACCGACGATTGGTCAAGTCCCGCCATTCACTTGCCTTTTACATTTTGTCTTTACGGACAGAGTTTTGATTCTGTATTCATTAACATGAACGGCAATATTACCTTTCATGCACGAAACCCGTACTACCGTGGTAAGCAGATGTATGAAGTATCGTATCCGATTATTGCCCCTTTCTGGTCGGATGCAGACAATACAGAGGGTGGAGGCCTGGTTTACTACAAACTCACAGCTTCGGCATTGATCATTCAATGGGAAGATGTTCCGTATTACAATTTCGACTCCGTACCTGTGCGTTTTAACCGTTACCAGATGATTATTACTGATGGAGGTGATCACCTGGTTACTGGTGGAAACCTCTCTTTTTGTTTTGGAGACATTCAATACAGCAATGGGGTGATCACAGGTGGTTCGTATGGTGTGGGCGGACATCCGGGCATCAGCGGAATTTCACTTGGAGATAGTATGCATTATTCGCAGGTTGGCTCATTCAACATGCTGGGGGATCAATACGACGGGGCATTCGGATCCGATGACGGTATCGACTTTATGGATTACAAATATTTCGACTTTGATGCGTGCGACCCGGCAATGCCCACTCCTATCGTGCGGGATAGTTTATGCGATACAGTATTGTTGTCGGCCAGCGAAATCAAAAACTATTCGGCATTCAGTATATTCCCCAATCCCGGCCATGGAGAATTTACAATCCAGTCACAGCAAGCTCTGATCGAACGAATTGATGTAATGGACATGAATGGAAAAATCATCCAGGAACTCTACCCGGCCTACTCAACCTGCGAACACATTTCCATAAATTCTCCGGGCATGTATTTCATCATCATCTACACAAACACAGAAATAACAACTCACAAAGTGATCTGCGAATAATGCGCAGCGAAGAATCCAATAGTTGTTCCTGGCGCTTCGCATTTCTGCGGTAAACAAACCACTAGCTGTTCCATTCTTCCCTTCCACCCTTTCCCATCACTAACCGTCAGCACTACGCGATAATTTCCCGACAACGTGTAATGCGCCTCCGCATTCCGCTCATCCGAACTTTCACCATTCCCAAAATCCCACTGATATGCAAACGTTCCGTTCGAATCGAGCGGATGATTTCCATAAGCCTGCACTACTTTTTCATCCGCACTTAACGTATCGGGAGGCAATACAATACCTACCCGTTCCGATCCTTTGGGCACCCGCTCAAGTTTGTATCCCCAATCGGCGGCAAACACTCTCCACTTAATCTTAGCTGTTCCAAAAATGTTCGTGTACACATAAACATTTCCTTCACTCACCAGCCCACCATTTCCCCGTGTGTCGTACCAGGTAAGCACATACGGATTTCCATTCGCAAGATCATTCACCCGGAAATGTGTTCCTGCCGGAAGCTCGCGTGGAGTATCGATACTTTTATCGTCACCGGTTTTGGAATTGATCAACGTTGTTTTGCCATTGCGGTCTTTACAATCACGCGAAACATTTCCCCACCAGTACGAAGCGTTGTGTACCCAGCCCATGCACATCGTGCGACGCGGATCATCCGTGGTCATGTAAAACGTTTCAATGTCAACGTTGGAGGTACGGCGTGCATCTTCCCAATGGCCGGGAAGCACGAAATGATTTTGCTCGAAATTGACATCCTTGAAAAACATAGCCAGTGCCGGAAAATTTGCTTCGCGATACGCATTACTGCTCCACCGCCACCAATACAATCCGCTGCCCGATGTTCCCATGAACGATGTAGCCCAGATCGAATTGTGAAACGTAATGTCATCGCATGCATCCATGTCGTTCGGGTCTCCTTCGAGAGAACCAAAACCCGTTTCATCAATGAATGCGGGTTTGTCGGGATACATCGCGTGAATTCCTTTTTGAAAAGGTGTGGTGGAATTTATTTCGTCCCACCGGCGGAGATTGTCATTCCGTTCCGTGAAATAGCAATGGCGCGGACAGACCACATCAATGAATGGCGAATCGAAAACTGTTTTTCCATAATCGCGG
>DATHKF010000540.1:0-11734 GCA_035489505.1 Bacteroidia bacterium
GGTATTACGGTCGGGCGATTTACGTAAGCCGCCACGACTACCGCAAAATCTTCCTCAACTTTCTCGCGGTTGGCGTTCCGCTTGGCGTCACCGGACTTTTACTCGACGAGCCCTGGTTCCTATATCCTGCTTATGGACTCGCCTGCATAGGATTCGCACTCCTCTTCTACTCTTTGTTCGGATTGTATCGGCAGTACGGACATCCTGCGAAAAATTATTTCCAGAAACTGCTCAACAAAGCAGAAATCACCGGAAAAGTTGAACTCGCCGATATTCACATCGGAACGTACCGGCACACGTACCAATTCGCGAATCTTCTGCCAGAAGCAACTGTACATTCCATCGATTGCTGGCAGGATGGATTCTCTTCCGAAGAAGCCATCAGCGATGTGAGAAGTCTTGAACCTGCTCCAACACACGAAGCGCGGATCAAACCCGTCAAAGTGAGTAACTATGAAATTCCGTTGAACGATGCAAGTTGCGATGTGGTTGTGTTTGGGTTCGGCACACACGAAATTCCTGCGGGCAATGAACGCGATAAAATTTTCGCGGAAGCCAAACGCATTCTCAAACCCGATGGAAAGATTGTGATGTTCGAACACGGGATCGATTTCCAGAACTACCTCATCTTCGGTCCGGTGATCTACCACGTTACACAGCACAAAGAATGGATGAAATTTTTTCAATCCATGTTTATCGAAGTGAAAGACGATCGCCTGTATGCTGTAGACATGATCATCGCACGAAAATGAAAACTCCAGCCACATTTGATCACGACGTGATTGTGGTAGGCGCCGGGATCAGCGGTTTGGGTGCAGCACTCAAACTCAAGGAAGCAGGATTGAACGTTCTCGTTCTCGAGAAGAATGAGCAAACGGGCGGCAGAATGTCCACCGATCGCATTGGCGATTATGTAATCGATCGCGGTGCAACCATTTTCGGTGGAAGATTTCACCGCATGAAAGCCCTGGTGAAAAAACTGAAGCTGGAACATCTCGCGGAAGAAATCAATTTCACCTTCGGACTGCAGGACAAATCAAAGTTTACAAAGATCCGCCGGGGAAGACTCGATGATGTGCTGTTCAACCCCAAAATCGGTTTTCGCGGAAAGCTGGCGTTGATCCGCTTCGGGATCTCAGTTCTTCTCCGTGGACGCAAGCTCGGACATGGAAATACCACGGGTGCGTTGAACCTCGATGATCTCAGCGTGGAAGATTATTTCCGCAAGATCGGTGGCAGCGAAGTGCTCGATCACTTTTTGAATCCCGGCTTGAATGGTCCGATGGGCGGACATCTCCGGAAAAATTCCCGCCTCATCCTTTTTCAGACCTTCTGGAATATCATGCTCATGAAAACCTTGGCCATCAAAGGCGGAATGGATAACATCATCAACGCGATGTGCAAAGAAGTTGAGGTGAGAACAAACGCGGCGGTAGAAAAAATCGAAATCGTCAATGAATCTGCGCACGTGTTTGTCAATGGAAAAACGCTCACCGCAAAATCTGTCATCATCGCTTTGCCCGGAAATGTGGCGGCAAAATTATGCACGCAATTACCAGCACATGTTCTCCGCTTGCTTCACGATACAAAGTATGGTCAGATGGTGAGCGCCCACGTGATGCTGAATAAACCGACAGACACCACATGCGCTGCGTACGGAATCTCGCAGGAAATTGCGCGCGGATATGAAATTGAACTCGAGCACAACCGCGTTTCACAACTTTGCGCCGATGGAAAAGGTCTCGCCTCCATTTACATGTGGAACGAACCCGGCTATTTCGTCACCGAAAAATCCGACGACGAAGTAAAAACATACGCGGAAGAAATTATCCGCAAACATTTTCCGGAATGTGCAAATGAAATTACCGACACACACGTTCTTCGCTGGAAAGATGGCATTGCACATTTTCCTCCGGGACGATTGACGCAGATGTCCGCCTTGCGCGAAGAAATGAAAACGTGGAAATTACCTGTACAACTCTGCGGAGATTATCTTGACGGGATTGCGAGCGAGAGCGCGCTGGTGACGGGAGAAGAAGCTGCCGAAAATATTTTGAAACACTATTGAAACAAAATAGAAAAAGATTAAGGTCTCAATCGCGTAGCGATTCTTTGCCCACTCTTATTCCAAAATCTTTGCGCTTCCTTGGCGTTCTTCGCGCCGACGCTTGCCATGAGCTTGTCGAATGGCGTCTATCAATTCGCGTCAATGAAAAGCGGGAACCGAAACACTAAGTTTCAATTCCCGCTTTCTGTTTGTCCGATCGTTGCGTTAGTTACAAACGCTTTCAATCAAACCCGTATACGCTGATTTCCTGACCTCGAGCGACTGCGAATACCTTAGGATTGTGTCGACTACGTGTTGTGATGGTTCAAACTTGAAATCTTCCTCCACGAAATTCATTAACTCCTCAGGTTTGACACTTAATTCAGGATGCAATAGAGTAGAAGTTTTTGGCATAGAATAGCTGTTGTTTGATGTATAACGTGGGCATATTCCGGTTTATTGCGCAATCCCGGGAAAAAAGCATGAGGTCAGCCAGGAGGCATCGGACCATTCATTTTTCAAAGCCGGTATTTTTAGCCACAGATGCGCAGATTTCGCAGATTATCAAATTCAATAATTGATTTTTTAATCCAAAATAATTCGAAAAATCTGCGAAATCTGCGCATCTGTGGCAGGGCGCCGCAGGCGCAACAAAAAACCCAGACAATCTGCCTGGGTTCTCTTCAATCTCAATTGATTTTCAGGTTACCTGATCACCGGAACATCTTCCTTCTTGTCAACCATCTTCCGCAGGTTAATGAGCGCATACCTCATTCTTCCCAGCGCAGTGTTGATGCTGACATTCGTGAAATCCGCTATCTCCTTGAAACTCATGTCCATATAATGGCGCATGACAAGTACTTCGCGTTGTTCCTGAGGTAATTTTTCCATCATCTTGCGGAGATCCGAGCGAACCTGGCCCTTCACAAGGCGGTCCTCCACGTTCCCCTGGCGCAAAACAAGCACCGAGAAGATGTCAAAATCCTCCCCTGCGTCCACGATCGGCATACGTTTTTGCCGTCTAAAGTGGTCAATTACAAGGTTATGCGCAATTCTGAGCACCCATGGGAGGAATTTCCCTTCGTCGTTGTACGTTCCTCTTTTGAGTGTTTGGATCACTTTGATAAAAGTGTCCTGGAATACGTCTTCAGCCAGATGACGATCGCGAACGACCATCATAATGTATGAAAACACCCTTTTCTGGTGACGGCTGATCAGTTGTTTGAGACAAGCTTCATCCCCGGTGATGTACAGGTCGACCAGTTCTTGGTCGTGCATTTGGTCGTAGCGCATGGCAACCTCCTTTTTGGTTTTCGGCAATTAAGTGCTAGTGAAAACGTAGAGATTTGCGCTATAGACTTTCCTGTATTTATTGGCAGATTTTAACTACCGGGTTAAACAATATGCTGTGGTATGCTCTGTTAAACGCTGGTATTTGAAAAATGTTGTGTAAAAAACCACACAACCTTCTTTTTGTGCCCTCGTCTTATACAAATATAGTATTTACAGGGAGTTTGTCAAACTCTATGCCGTAATTTTGCAGTCCCTTATAAAATTGCCGTGGCGGAGAACCCTGAATACCATAATCCTAAAAAGTACATTTTCATCAAAGGTGCGCGCATGCACAACCTGAAAAACGTGGATCTCGCGATTCCGCGTAACCGGTTCGTGGTGATTACCGGTCTTTCAGGATCAGGAAAGTCTTCCCTCGCGTTTGATACCTTATATGCAGAAGGCCAGAGACGGTATGTCGAAAGTCTTTCGGCGTATGCACGACAGTTCCTGGGACGAATTGAAAAACCAGCGGTAGAATACATCAAAGGAATTTCACCGGCTGTTGCCATTGAGCAAAAAGTGAATACACGGAATCCGCGGTCTACGGTTGGAACGTCAACCGAGATCTACGATTACCTCAAACTTCTTTTTGCGCGGATCGGAAAAACGTATTCGCCGGTTTCCGGAAAAATTGTGAAACGCCATACCGTTTCCGATGTTGCAGATTACGTGGTTTCACTTCCGGCCGAAACAAAAGTGCTTCTCCTCTCTCCTATCCGGGTGAAAAAAGGAAAGAAACTCGCCGAAGTACTTCGCTTGCTGCTCCAGCAGGGTTTTGCCCGCATACTCTATAAAGAAGAAATTCTCAAGCTGAACGAAATCAACGTTTCATCACTTTCCGAAAAGGAAGATGTTTTCATCGTCATCGACCGTCTCGTGGTTCAGCACAACGATGAAGAACTCGTTGGACGGATTTCAGATTCCGTACAAACTGCGTTCTACGAAGGTGAAGGCGATTGTCTCGTGCAGATTTTAGCGGACACACCACCACCGGCCCCGGAAAAGAAAAAACCGGCGAAGACTGCAACGAAGAAAAAAACGGAAACCACTCCACGTGTTGCTTTTTCCAACCGGTTTGAATCAGACGGAATTATATTCGAAGAGCCGAACGTACATTTCTTCAGCTTCAATAATCCCATCGGGGCGTGCAAAACGTGCGAAGGTTTCGGAAGCGTAATCGGAATTGATCCTGATCTCGTTATTCCAAACCGCCAGCTTTCTGTTTTCGAAGATGCTGTTGCCTGCTGGAAAGGCGAAAAGATGGGCGAGTGGAAAGAGAAGCTGGTGATGACCGCGTACAAATTCGATTTCCCGATTCACAAACCGATTTCTGAGCTGACCAAAGCGCAACAGCAATTGCTTTGGACCGGCAACAAATATTTTGAAGGGCTCGATGCGTTTTTCAAATACGTCGAAAGCCAGAGTTACAAAATCCAGTACCGCGTAATGCTGTCGCGCTATCGCGGAAAAACCACTTGTCCCGATTGCCGCGGAACACGCCTGCGTAAAGATGCGAGCTATGTGAAAATAGCCGATCATTCCATCAGCGACATTGTGTTGATGCAAGTCAGGGATGCGCTGGAATTTTTCAAAAATGTTCAGCTTAACGAGCACGACGCCGTAGTTGGAAAACGCCTCCTGAAAGAAATTTCCAGCCGGTTTGGATTTTTGAGCGACGTTGGTCTCGGTTATCTCACACTGAACCGGCTTTCGTCTTCGCTTTCCGGTGGAGAATCGCAGCGGATCAACCTGGCTACATCGCTGGGAAGTTCGCTGGTAGGTTCCATGTATATTTTGGATGAACCCAGCATTGGACTTCACCCGAAAGACACCGAACGCCTGATCCGTGTGATACTTGCACTGCGCGACATCGGCAACACGGTGATTGTTGTAGAGCATGATGAAGAAATCATGAAAGCGAGCGACATGGTTGTCGACATGGGTCCCATGGCCGGTTCGCTGGGTGGCGAAGTCGTATATGTAGGCAAACACGCCGACATGTTACACGCCGATAGTCTAACAGCAAAATATTTAACCGGTCGCGAAGAAATTCCTGTTCCTGCGAAACGCAGAAAGTGGAAACATTTCGTGGAAGTAAAATCGGCTACCGAGAACAACCTGAAAAACCTCGACATCAAATTTCCGCTCGATGTGATGACCGTAGTGACCGGCGTAAGCGGTTCCGGAAAATCGACATTGGTCCGGAAAATCCTCTACCCGGCTTTCCAGAAACAACTCGGCGGTTACGGTGAGCAAACCGGGAAGTTCGAAGGATTGAAAGGCGATTACGATCACATTGCGGCCATTGAATTTGTGGACCAGAACCCGATCGGGAAATCATCGCGTTCAAACCCGGTGACGTACGTGAAAGCGTATGACGAAATCCGTTCGCTGTATTCCGAACAACCGCTTTCGAAAATGCGCGGGTTCAAGCCTTCTCATTTTTCATTCAACGTAGAAGGCGGCCGTTGCGATGTGTGCGAAGGTGAAGGCGAAGTGGTGGTTGAAATGCAATTCATGGCCGACGTTCACCTGCTCTGCGAATCGTGCAAAGGCAAACGGTTCAAAGACGAAACGCTCGAAGTAGAATACCGCGGAAAAAACATTTTCGATATTCTCTCGATGACGGTTGATGATGCGATCACGTTTTTTGGCGATGATACCAGTCTGCAGGGCAAAAAAATCGTGAATAAAATGAAACCGCTGCAGGATACAGGACTCGGTTATGTACAGCTCGGTCAATCGTCGAGCACACTTTCCGGTGGAGAAGCGCAACGCATCAAGCTCGCGTCTTTCCTCGGGCTGGGCAACCAGCCTCCTACCCTTTTCATTTTTGACGAACCAACAACCGGTTTGCATTTTCACGACATCCGGAAACTGCTCGATGCGTTCAACGCGTTAATTGCGCAGGGACATTCGATCACCATCATTGAACACAACCCGGAAGTGATCAAATGCGCCGACTGGATCATTGATCTCGGTCCGGAAGGTGGAGACGGTGGCGGCAATGTAGTTTTCGAAGGAACACCGGAAGAAATTGTGAAGAGCAAGACTTCGGTGACGGGGAAATATATTAAGGACAAGCTGAAGAAGAAGTCTGAGCGGGTTTCATAGCAGTTGAATTTCACCTATATTTCATTCTATGTTTCGAACCTATTGCTGCAGCTTTTTGTTGCTCTTGCTTATTTCTGCACTTCCTGTTGGTGCACAACAATGGGAATGGGTTAACCGAGCGGGATCGAGTAACGTTAATAATCCCGGCAACGACTACAGTTATGTCACCCGGTGCGATAATGCGGGTAACGTTTACACCCTATATTGGTTTAGTTATGGTGGAGATACCATTGACACTTTTTTCAGTGGCGATCAACCCGTAAATCCATACATCTCCGGGCAAACCTGGGTCGCCAAATACGCGCCCGACGGGCACAAAATCTGGTCGAAGAACTTGGTTTCTTTCGTCGACACCCTTACCATGTATGTAGACTATTTCAAACCGTATTGTATGGAAATCGACTCCTTCGGACATATTTATATTGGAGGTCAGATGGATGTCGATTATATGTTGTTTGGGTCCGATACGATCAGCAATGTCAATGATCCCAAAACAGGTTTTGTGATCAGTTGTGACACAGCACTAAACCATGAATGGATTTTTTGCACGCGCACGGTGACCGCATCGGCCGGAGGGTGTACTGTTTATGATCTTGAGTTTGACGACAGCGGACATATTTATGCTGCAGGAAGTGTTGCAGGCACTACGATTTTTCAAAATGACACTTTAACGGAACCTGCCAATGCAGCTACGAATTTCCTGACCCGACTGGATTCGAACGGACAAGTAAATTGGGTGACCTCTTACCATTCGGGTATATCCATGCAGGAACCTCATTTCACGCTGGACGGTTCCGGAATGATCTACATCGGAACCAATTTCATTGGCAACATGTATTACGGAAGTGACTCTGTCGCAATGGTAAGCAGTAATGCTGCTGTATTAAAATTGGATACAAATCTCAATTTCATCGCATGGTTTCCGATTGCACAGACTTATATAGAGGGTATTGACGTACAAGATTCTGCGCTTTTCTTCTGTGGAAAATTTTACGGAACAATTACCTTGCCTGTTGGATCTTTTACAGCGAATGCTCACGATGGATTTGTCGCGAAATTACTGATCGATGGCTCTTACCAGTGGTACACTCCTCTGGATATTCCATCGTCTAATGTTTTTGATGATCTGGCACTCACCCTCGATGGTTCGGTCTTTGTCGTAGGAGACTTCAGTCAACCATTCACCTGGAATACATTTCAGTTCAGTCCACAAAGTAATCACGACGATATCATCGTGGTAAAAATTGATAGTACGGGCGTAATTAAATGGATTGCCACGGGAGGTTGCGTTGGAGCCGATGCAAGCAATACGATTGCCACTGATGCTAACGATCACGTCTATATTTCCGGGAGAACGGGCAACTCCAATAATATTTTCGGAAGTCTGTCGGTAACTACACTTGCCGGTGGTGATGCAATCACTGCACGGATCAACAGCTTTCCCTGCATGGGTGGAATTGCAACAATTTTCCCATCGGCAGACACCACCATGTGCCGGAATGATTCACTACAGTTTACCGCGATGCCCGGATTGATGAACTTTCATTGGACGAACGGTGATACGGCTTCTTCTGCATGGATGTTAAGCCAAGGGAATATTTCATACTACGCAATAGATTCCAACGGGTGCTATTTCCAAAGCAACGCAGTTTACGTAGATGTAAAACCAGATGTGGATATTCATGGCAACACCTCAGGGGTGTGTCCCGGCGATACAGCTGCAATCACTCCGTTTGACGGACCTTATAGTTCTTATCTATGGTCTGATGGTACCACGAACGATACGGGTTTTATTACGCAAAACGGTTATTACTGGTTGATCGCTACTGATTCCAATGGATGCGTTGGCCTCTCCGATACAATACAAATGATATATAGTGAGGTCCACGCAGTATTCTACGACAGTCTTCTTTGCGCAGGTTCTCCCACTTATTTTTTCGACTCTTCCTACTGCACTACACCAGGTGAATATGTAAACTGGTGGCGATGGGATTTTTATCCCGGTTCCTCTTTGATTCAAAATCCATCTAATACTTACGGTTCTGCGGGACAGTATACGGTTCAGTTGCGCGTCAGAAGTAATGAATACTGTTACGATACATTAGTGACCATAATCAACATTGAAGCAGTTCCTTTCGTCTCAATCACCATGAGCGGAGACACTCTGTTTTCTTCGCGGCCGATCGGTAACCAGTGGTTCCTCGATAGCCTGCTCATTCCCGGCGCAACGGATTCATTCTTTGTTGTGCTCCAGAATGGTTCATACATGGTAACAGCGACCAATAATTGCGGAAGCGCATCCTCCAACATCATTCTGATTGACGTAGGAATCTATGAAACCGCTAACGGCTCAATTCATTGTTATCCCAATCCTGCTCACACCGGTATTAACATTTCTTCTGCGGATTCGCACGATCCTGTAACTCACCTTCGCCTGTATGATGTTCACGGTAAACTGGTCCAGGAAAAACAAATTTCAGGTGCTGAATTGTCTACAGGATATTTTTTAAAATTTGAGTTCACCGAAGCCGGCGTCTACTTTCTTCAGGTAGAAGATGCGTGGATTCGAATTGTTCGAACTATGTAAACCAGGTTTCTTACCCGGTTCGCCCGCAACAAATTCAAACAGGCGATTTATTACTTTTATTACCCCATGAACACGCTCACCGCACCTTCTTCATTCCGCTATTTATCCAAATGGCTGCTACTTCTTACCGTTGCATGGGCCGTCATTTATTTCTCTGTTTTTCCCGAACCTTTAGCGTTGCTTTCTTCCAACTGGCCGCTCATACTCGTTGGTTTTTGCGGAGCGATCATTGGCAACATGACCGCGATCGGGGGAGGAATTGTTTTCATTCCCGTACTCATGTTCGTTTACAAAACGGACCCAGTGAGCGCGTTGAAACTTGCTTTCGTTTGCCAGGCCGTGGGCATGACCAGTGGCGCAACGGGTTGGATCCAACGCAAAGAAGTTCCGTTGAAGCTTCTCAAATGGACAATCCCTTCGCTTCTCCTGGGTACAATTGTTTCAACGTTCGTTTTCCATCCTTCACCACTCATCGTGAAAACGCTTTTTGGCCCGATCTCACTTCTTGTCGGCATTCTCACATTAATCACAATGCATCGTAAGGGAACGCTCACCACGCTACCGGAAAAGGCAATGGTGCCCGTGTTTATTATTTCCTTCATTGGCGGCATCATCACCGGCTGGGTAGCGATTGGTGAAGGCGAGATCATCGCGGCTTTCTGTATGCTTGTTTACGGATTGAGCGCAAACAAGTCTATCGGGTTAGGTGTCGTATTGCTTGCGGTTAATTCGATCGTGCTTGCACTTGTTCACGCTTTGTACTTCGGCGGAGTTCCCTGGGAGATGGCCATTTTTACGATACTCGGTTGTCTGTGGGGCGGACGCATGGGACCATATCTTTCACAACGTGTTTCCGGATTTAATGTCAAACGAGTCTTTGCCTGGGTAGCATTGCTGGATGGTCTGCTCATTATTTTCCAGGTGAGCCGGATCTACCTGTCAAAATAAAAAAACATGAGCGAGAAGAATTCTCAAAAACGATCTGCTCCGAACGACCTGGGATTTGGAACCACGGCCGCCGGCGCGCGGAACATGAACAAAGACGGTTCGTTCAACGTGCACCGTACCGGCGAACCCCGTTTCCGTAATTATGAAATTTACCACCGGCTCATCACCATGTCGTGGACGAAATTCATTTTCCTGATTTTCTTCACGTATACGGTCGTGAATTTTCTTTTCGCCGGCCTGTACTATTTAATGGGTCCCGAAAAACTTTCGATGGACACCTCGCACATGCACGAAGGTGAAAAATTCCTCGAAGTGTTTTTCTTCAGCTCGCAAACACTGACGACCCTCGGTTATGGCCGTATCGCACCGGTGGGCGCATTGGCCAGTGTGGTTTCAGCACTCGAAGCGATGATCGGTCTGCTTGGATTTGCGCTGGCAACGGGATTATTGTACGGACGTTTCTCCCGGCCGCAATCCCGCTTGCTCTACAGCGAAAATGCTGTGGTTGCACCTTACCGCGATGGTATCGCACTCATGTTCCGTCTCACCAACATGCGGCGCAATCAACTTATCGAGGTGGAGATCGACGTAAACATTGGTTACTACAATACGGGTTCCAAAACGCGTTCGTTCGACCGCCTAACCCTGGAAAGAAATAAGATCAACCTTTTTCCAACCAGCTGGACGATCGTGCATCCGATTGATGAAACCAGTCCGCTCTACGGAAAAACAGCAAAAGATCTCGAAGACATGAAACTGGAAGCATTCATCCTGCTGAAAGCGTTCGATGATACATTCTCGCAGACTGTTTACTCACGTACATCGTATCACGCCAATGAAGTGGTGTTTGGCGCAAAATTCCTTCCGATGTTTTACCAGCAGGAAAATGGGAAAACAGTTTTGAATCTTGAGTTGATCAATGCGATGGAAAAAGTAAAGCTCCCGGGACACGCAGTGAAAGAAATCCGGTATAATCAGGGTGATTAAAAACTTCAGCCGTCGATGAATTCCTTTGGGGAATTCTGACAAACAAAGAATCTGCGGGATCAGCCGAATCAGCGGCGAAAAAAGTAACAGGAGCGCGGCTTTGTGCCTATTTGCACATCGAACAATCTGCACCATCAGCCCGCGAGCTTCTCCTCATTCTTAAACTGCATTTCAAACAACCGTCTGTACGGCCCATCGCGCTGAACGAGTTCGCTATGACTTCCCGATTCCGCAATCGAACCGTGATCGATCACGAGGATGTTTGTTGCATTCTGGATCGTCGCCAAACGGTGCGCAATGATCACGGATGTTCTTCCTTTCGTGAGCACTTCGGTGGCGCGTTGAATCAGGATTTCCGATTCGGTATCAATGGATGACGTGGCTTCGTCAAGCACAAGAATGCGCGGGTTGTATACATACACGCGGATAAACGCAATCAGCTGGCGCTGGCCTACAGATAACATGCCGCCGCGTTCGCGCACGTCGAAATCGTACCCGCCGGGCAAACGCATGATGAAATCGTGTGCGCCAACAGCCTTCGCCGCTGTGATCACTTCTTCGCGTGAAATAGCAGGATTTTCAAGCGTGATGTTGCTCATGATGCTTCCGGAAAACAGGAATACATCCTGCAGTACAACACCGATATTTTTCCGCAACGAAGCGAGTTCGTATTCACGGATCGACACTGAATCAACGAAAATTTCTCCTTTGTTGTA
>DATHKF010000541.1:0-8125 GCA_035489505.1 Bacteroidia bacterium
GGGTGGCTCCAAATCGGCACCGGTATTTCATCCGGAACCCAAACGCGATACACAACAGCAACAGCAACAACAGCAGCAGAAACCGAAATAATCAATACCATCATGAAACCCGCTCACCCGATCGTAAAGATTGTTACCGCCGTGTTTTTTATCACGGTGATGTTTGGCTTTGTGGCTTATCGCGGTGGTGCGTTTGAGGATGAGCAAAAGAAAATGCCGGACATGAATCATGCGTTGATGATAAAATCGCGCCAGGCACCGACCTCTTCATCGTCTTCACCATCCGCACCGGTAAAGATCGATCCAATGAAGAATGCGTTGGAGAGAGAAAGATCGCAGCAAATGATGTTCAGTTCCAAATCCATGATACTGGTCGAACCCGCAGGAGTTACGCTGACGATGATGAGTAGTTCGAAATCGTCAACTGTTTTCGTTCCCGATCTACCCATATACATGTCGCTGCTGGCGGGTTCTATGAACCATGTTCCGAAAGCAGATGAACGTCCGGTGATCAAACAGAAGAAGTAAGCACCGAACATGACATTCTACGAACTCCTGCTTACTGGTTTAAGCCTGCTCTTCCTGGCGGTGCTGTTTATTCCGATGGAAAAAGTTTTTCCTGCGAAACCGGAACAGAAAATATTTCGTCCAGGCTGGGTTCTTGATCTCTGTTATTTTCTCGGGCAGTATTTACTCTGGGGTGGAATTGTGTTCTGGGTGTTGAGTTATTTCAGCGGCTGGATCCAGGGAATTGTTCCGGAAGATTTTCGCAAAGCGATGGCGGGGCAACCTTGGTGGCTTCAGGGAGTTGAAGTGATCGTGCTCAGCGATGTGATCATCTATTGGGCGCACCGTCTCCAGCACAAAGTAGATTTTCTCTGGCGTTTTCATAAAGTGCATCACAGCGCAGAACATCTCGACTGGCTGGCAGCGCACCGCGAACATCCGCTCGATTCGGTATACACGATCGGACTCATTAATCTTCCGGCGTTTGCTATGGGATTTCCATTGGAAACCATTGCGGGATTGATCGCATTCCGCGGGATCTGGGCAATATACATTCACTCCAACGTGCGCGTGCGTTTGGGCCCGTTGCGCATGCTCATCGGTTCCCCGGAACTCCACCACTGGCACCACGACATTGAACGCGACCGCGGAAACTATGCAAACATTTCTCCGTTAATGGATGTGATCTTTGGAACATACACGTGTCCGGACCATGAACCGGAGAAGGTTGGAATCAAAGAAGAGTTTCCGAAGAATTACGTGGGACAGATGGTGCACCCGGTGTTGCCGAAGAAAGCAGGAAGACGTTTTATGGAGAAATTCAGATTCAGGAAACAGACTGAAAGCTAACCGGTGTTTCTTAATAGTACGCGGATGCCGCCTGCGGCGTCTCACTGAAAAAACGGATTTCCGCGGATTTGATCGCTGCGCGATCTGTAGTGCTCAGTGCTTCTTAAATGGTACGCGGAACGCACAGAAGAACACAGAATTCCGCGGATGATCGCTAAGCGATCCGGATTTCTTCAACAGTTTACAAGATTCATAAATACAAGCACATGATCATGAAGAAAAAACTCTTGCTCGCACTGAAAGATTTACCGGATAGCTTCACAATTGATGAGTTGCTGGATCATGTGCTGTTTCTTCAGAAGGTCGAAATAGGTCTGAGCCAATCTGAAAAAGGGAAATCCGTATCAACCTCACAAGCCAGGACAAGGTTGAAGAAATGGTTGAGGTAGACTGGTGTTGCAGATTCCCGGGTCATTGCTAACCCTCGACACGCCCGAGCTGCTTATGTTTCGCACCAATCGCGATAGGAAATTTATTTCGGCGTTATCCCCGCTGCGCAGAACGGGCTCGTGAACACACATGTATTCTAAATACAGTGGATACTGACCAAAATCCAACTGAGCCCCATCGGGGCGACACATACATAGCCAGCTGCGTAAGCGGCTGGCTATGTATGCGGGTGTTTTCGGAACGCCGTAGGCGTGAAACAACAACCTTCACCAATAAAAAAATCCCACCGCGAGGCAGGATTTTTTATTTTCTGAAATCTGAATCTGATTTCTAATTCTTCGGCTTGATCATTTCAAACACTTTCTTGCCCGTCTCTTTTCCTTCTTCTTTTGCTTTCTCTTTCACTTCTTCCTTTACTTCTTCTTTCACCTGTTCTTTAACAGTAACAGGGGCTGCTGCACTGGTATCGGTTGCATTACTGCCCGTGCTTGTTGTACTCTTGCCTTTCGAGCTTCCGGCTTCGTCGATGGCCAGATTTTCTCCACTGCCACCGGCGCCGGGAGTCATTATTTCAGTCACTGTCTTTTTCGATTTTTGCGTGCCGGCTTCGTCAATGGTGAGCGAAGTACCTGAACCACCTGCATCGAGACTTCCTGCGCCTGCCGGAGCGGGTGCATCATCACCGGCTTCGGTTTTTGCAGGTTCCGCAGCCGCTTCTTCTTTCGGTGCTGGTGCAGGAGCCGGGGTTTCATCGGGACGCTCAAGTCCACCGGGAACGGTGGCCGCAGGAGTTACCGCAGTTGTATCTGAAGTCTTGTTGGAATTCGCGTGCGTGTTTGAACGCGTAGTGCCTGCTTCATCAATAGTAATTTCAGCAGGTGAGCCAGCCGATGTCGAATCAACAGCTGCTGCCTCTTTCTTTTTCTTGTCTTTCTTCTTCCTTTTACCACCATCCTGGGCAAAAGAATCCTGGGCAATCAACATGGCGCAGGCAAATATCAGAAGTGTAAAGAGCCTTTTCATCGTGGAACGATTTAGTATCAGATTATTGCCCAAAAGTAGTGCCAAAAAGCGAGACTTTTACTTGGACAGTTCAAGCGCCTCATTTACAGATATTTGCTCCCCTTTAAAGAAAGCAATGATGAAGCAGTCCGGGAAGCCTTCCGCACGCATTTTATCGCGTAGCGCGGTGATTTCTTTGTAATTTGAAGTGCTTCCAACGGTGTAGCGGGTGAGTCCTGCGTTGGTCACAGCTTTCTGCAGTCCGGCCACTTTATCCAGTTTCGCTTTCTGATCGCCCGGAGGTTCATTTTTGAACACGCCCAACTGCACTTTGAATTCCACCATCGATTTTGTTCCCGCACCTTGCGTGGTATCTGGCTGCTGCGGTTCCTGCTTCATGTAAATGGCTCCCGCTTTTTCCAAAGGAATACGTTTGCCCTGTTTGTATGCCACGATGAAAGCACCACTGTAACCTTTCACGAGCAACTGCGCTTTCGCATCAGACGCCTGTTGGAAAGTGGTGTAAGAACCGGAAACGTATTTGTACAAGCCGTCATCTGTTTTGAACACGAGAAGGTTCGGTACATCGGCAAATGCAGATTTCGAAATTGGTTTGCTGAACGCACCTACCTGCACACGGAAAACGAGTCCTGTATCATTCGGCATCGGATCAACTTTGTTTCCGGTGTTGCCTGTATTACCAGTGTTTCCAGTATTACCAGTGTTGCCTGTGTTACCCGTATTACCTGTGTTTCCTGTATTGCCCGTGTTACCGGTGTTGCCAGTATTTCCAGTGTTACCAGTATTTCCAGTGTTACCAGTATTTCCTGTGTTGCCGGTATTACCCGTGTTACCCGTGTTACCCGTATTTCCGGTGTTGCCCGTATTTCCTGTATTTGAAACGAGTCCATTCACCTCAACCAGTTTGCCATCGGCAGTTTTGTAAACGATAACTGGTTTAACAAAACCTTGTGCTTCCAGCGCTTTTCTCCGTCGCTCAGCTTCAACCAGGTCGTAAAATTTACCTGCTGTATACGCCGTAGATGAATCATACAACGTATGCGTACCAATATCCGGCACACTCAGGAAACGCATCATCTGGTCGTTGCTGATTGTACCGCTGTACGTACCCAATGAAACCATGTACACTTTACGTTCTGATCCACCGGTGCCGGCAAGGTTTTGTCCCGTGCGAACGACTTCATTCACTGCGTGATATTCTCCGGTGGAATCGTTGTACAGGTTCCAGCGCTTGAGAATGATCGAGTCGGTCAACGCAATTCCGTTTTCGTCGGTGATGTAATCGCGTGATGACTCTAATTCTTTGTCGCGGTAATCGGCCGTGTTATCAATATCATCATCAATCGGACAACCGTGAATGTCTACCGCCACGCCTTTCGGTGTAAGTGCACAGGAATCCGACAGGTCAAGAATTCCGTCTTCATCGTAATCTTCATCGTTGAATGCGAGATAGAGACTGTCATTTATCGGAATCGAATCAATTTCTTCTTTTTCTTTTCCATTGAGGTTGTAGCGTATGCCAATGGAAGTCATCACGAAATGATCATTCTTCGCATTGCCCTGACGCGGTCCTGCACTTTCACCCGTTACACCATCCACGTAATCGGTGAATGAGAAGTGAAACGTAGTTCCCATATTCACTTCCCACCGGTCGGTGAGTTTCATGGTGAAGCCTGCACCTACAGGAACTGCAAACGAACGTTCCGGGTACCTTCCGAAATTATCCGGGTTCTGGTTACGCACATCTGTTTCGTACGTGTAATCGCGCTGGAGAAAAGAAGCCTGCCAGGCGAAAGGATCGTTTTCGTCGAGGTTACGTATGGAACCATCGGACCAGTAGAAGTAGCGGTTTCCGTTTGCGTCGTAGAGATCTGTTTTGGAAAGAAACTCGAACGTTTCGAATCCAACGCTGATCCACGGCATGATGTTTCTCTTCGTTTTGAAGAAGTTCGCAAAATTGTATTCGAAGTGAACTCCACCTACACGTATCTGCGATTCAAAATTTACGTTGCGTGTAATCAGGCGTTCGTTCGCACCGAGCTTTCCGAACATGGTATAGAAACCAATGTTCAGCCACGGAGTTAAAGTCTGGTGAATGGAAAGATCAAAACCGATTCTGCTGACCTGGAAATTGACGAGCTTCTTATTGTAGACATCACCGAAATAGGAGAACATTCCAGTTCCAAGACCAACGGTAGGCTTAAACACAAAAGGTGCAGGCTGATCGTCTGCATCTGGGGTGAGTAAGGTCAGCTGGGGTCCTGCTGAATTTCCCTGGCCTTGCAATTGTATGAATGGCAAAACCAGTAAAAGAATAACGAAGGTTATGCTTCGCATGTACACAAATCTAACGATTCTAAGCGTAATAACGTGAGTGCTGTCGGTGTTACCACCTGACATCACCTGATCCATTGCTGACTGGTAATCATCAGTGCTTCCTGAACAGTAATTCTTTTTCCATTGCTGTAAGCAACTACAAACGGACCTTCAACACCTTTGCTGCGAACAGTTTCGCGACTGTTGCGCGCATCCTGGTAAGTTGTAAATGTGCCGGTGGTGTATTTGTTTAATCCTTCAACCTGTTCTGCATTCACCGTTTGTATGCTGTACGTGTTTTGATAATAAGACGTAGCAACCCGGCGTTGCATCGCTGCAATCTGTATCGAATAAGAAACACCCTGCACTTTGTTGGTCTGTGGATCCTGTGCATTCGGATCAGTATTTACTTTATTGGTGTTGTTAGTCACAGGGTCCTGGGTGTTGGTATTCGTGTTCTGATTGTTTGTATTCTGGTTATTGGTATTCTGATTGTTCGTGTTTTGATTATTTGTATTCTGATTGTTTGTGTTTTGATTGTTGGTATTCTCGTTGGTCACCAACGCCGGATTTTCTTTCAGCTCAACGGTTGAAGATTCAATATTCACCAGTTTGTTCTCCATGTTTTCCACGTACGAAACGTGTCCACCGATGGTATAACGCCCGGACATGTCAGGAGATACAATGACTTTGTATTGAACGTGCAGGGTTGGATTGGCTTTACTCGGACTATACCATTGAACCCGCACAATTCCATCATCAAAAGACCAGTCACCGCCGTCGACCAAAACCGGTACGGCTTTGAAACCATCGGGCAACGAATCCTGCAGCTTGATGAAGCTACCGAGATCTCCTTTGTTGATTGTTACATCAACCATGAATTCACCGGTCACCGGTTCGGCAGGAACAATGCGCAGTACAGTAACGTCTGACGATGGGTTCGCCGTTGAATCCCCGTTTTCCGGGATGTAATTTCCGTTCTGCGGAGTTCCTGCATTGCCCACAATCACTTTTAACGGATCAAGCTGCACATGGCTTGGAAGATTATTCACGCTGTGCGAAACCTTGCATGGGAATTCAAATGTTCCTTCCGCATCGGCCGGAGGAGTTACTTTGAATGAAACATTTAATTCACTCCGCGGACCTACACGCGACCAGAGAAATTTCACGACCTGTTTCTCCATCATGTACGTTGATCCGTCCTCAGAGACTTTTTCTGCAGACCATCCTTCCGGCAGCGTCAATGAAAAACGAAGAAAATCTTCCACGCCATTCGGATTGATCTTCACGTTCACGGTGAAACTTTCTCCCTTCTTTACAGTTTCCGGTGCGCTTACTGTTGCAGAAGGTACTCCGGCCAGGACAGAAAAAATCCAGGCAACGAAGAAGTTCAGTGCAATGATCAGAGCTCGTATCATAGTTTTCCCTTGTTTATATTATTGTTCGAAGAAGTAATCAAGCAGGCCATTGATTTTATCTGCTGTCCAATCTCCCTCACCGTCAAAAAAGTCGTCAATCACTCCGTTGATTTCATCGGCAGTAATCACACAATCCCTGTTCATGTCCGCGCTGCGGTATTCTTCCGGAATACAATCTGTGCGGATTGGATTTCCAAGACTATCCACCTCCATCACAATTTTGGTCACACCATTCGGATCAACGTGAGTATTCTTCGGAGTATTTGGTTCCTTGTCGCGGTAATCAGGAACGCCGTCTTCGTCTTTATCGGGCGGACAACCTTTGCTGTCCACTTTAACTCCCGGAGGTGTATCTGCACACTGATCATTTCCGTCGGTTACACCGTCTTTATCCGAATCTTCATTGAGAATATCACTTCCCCGTGTTCCTTTTTCTTTTTCGCCCGGAGTGTTAAACTGGTAATACAAAGAGAAACTCATGTAGAGCCAGCTGTCGCCCCGGTCGAATGCGGTGTTGTCGATGTAATCGGAGAAAGTGATGTTGTACGTTGCGCGGATATCGACACCGGCATGACGGTTGAATTTAAATTTTGTTCCCACCGTCAGCGGAATGCCCATCGTGCTGCGTTTGTAATTCGTAGTACTGTCAGTGAGGCGTGTTTCGTAGGTGTAATCGCGCTGGAGATAACCGGCCTGGAAAGCGTTCGGATCAGTTTCGGATAAATCGCGGATTGAACCGTCGTTCCAGTAGTAGTAGGTGGAGTCTTTCGAATCTTTCAGATCGCCGTACGGATCAAAACTCATCCACATAAAACCTACGCCAATGAACGGTGCGAGTGTTGCCCGTCGCGTAAGGATAATGTCGTTATCGAGATCGAACATCAATCCGCCACCGATGCTGAGAAATTTTGTAGTGAAATTGCGGTTGAACAGTGCTGAACGCTCGTTGGACGTAAGTGTTCCGTACACGCCGTATACTTCCGCGCCCAATGTGCTGAGGAAACGTTGTTCCACACCAAAGCGATAGCCGGTCCGGAATGCGCCACCTGTTCGTGAGTTCGCTCCAACATCTCCCTGGAAATAAGTCAATCCTGCTCCTGCACTGATCAAAGGCAATTCCTTGTTTTCTTTTTCTGTTTGTCCTTGAACCTGTACCGTCATGCACGCAATCTGCACGAAGCAAAGCAGGGGAATGTGTTTCATGGGGTTGAACAGGTCCAAATGGGTTTATGCTTATTAAACAAAACTAAAATTGCATGGCAAGCAGGGCAGTCATACCCATTTGGAATTACAAACATCAGAATGTGAATACGTGATTGCGCGAAACGGCGAAAGCCCCGTCGATAGGGGCTTTCAGGGGATGTTTCAGAGGTAAAAATGAAACACTTCGTTGTTAACACTGCATTGTTAGCAGTCGTTAGAAATTCGGTTTCAGCAGGTAATGCGAATAGAAATCGTTGATGATCTTCACTGCTTGATCGGCCGTGTCAACAACGTGGAACAATTCCAGGTCCTGCGCATTCACGTTGTGTTCTTTCTCGAGCATGGTTTTCTTGATCCAGTCAACCAGCCCGCTCCAGTATTCACTGCCAACAAGGATCACCGGGAAGTGGGCGATCTTT
>DATHKF010000542.1:0-2496 GCA_035489505.1 Bacteroidia bacterium
CATTGATAATATCACCGTGGATGCGTGGCTGAAAATTCCAGGTGTTATGTACGTGCAGGTGATCGACCGTTTTGGTAAAATTTATTACAACAACGCTTTCCAGGGAACGGATCACTACATCTTCCAGATCGATTTCTCGGGATACCCGCAGGGGATTTATTACCTGCATTGTTTCAATGAAGAAGGGTCGAGAGTGAAGAAGGTGCTCAAAGCCGACGAAGACTAAGGGCAGTACGCAGTTAAAAATAGTACGCAGTGCGCAGTAAATCAGTGCGCAGTAACCTTCATCGTGGACTGCGCACTGCGTACTGACTACTGCGCACTCATAAATCAGCTATCGAAGCACTTTTTTTCCCCAGCCGTGTGGAATTACCATCAGTCCCGCATCTTTAAGTCGGATTTAACACAACTACTATGCAAACCGGATCACTACCCATCGCCCAAAATGCTTTAAAAACAGCGTTTAAGCCCGTAAAAGACGTTCTCAACTGGTTCAAAAGCGACGCCCGCCATTACCAGATATTATTCCAGCTGGCCTTCCTGTTGTATGGGATTTTCGCGTTGGAATGGGATATTCCAATTATGCGCGTGAATATCGTGATCCTTTCCTGCCTCGCAGTTCAGGCCGCGTGGATTCAATTCAAGACAAAAGATTGGACCGGGTTGAAAAGCGCCCTGGTCAGTGCCATGAGTATTTGTCTGATGATGCAGGCAAACAGTCCGTGGACGTTCGTTCTTGCCGCTGCACTTTCCATCGGAAGCAAATTTTTCATTCGCTGGAATGGCAAGCACATTTTCAACCCAACCAACTTTGGAATCTGTGTTACGATGATGCTCACCGGCGATGCATGGGTTTCACCGGGCCAGTGGGGAAGCGATGCGATGTTGCTGTTTGCAGTAGGATTAACCGGACTCGTAGTGTTGCTTCGCGTGAAACGTCTCGATACTGCATTCGCATTCCTGCTTACGTTCCTCGGATTAATGTTTGCACGAAATATTCTTTACCTCGGTTGGCCTGTTGACTTCTTCTTCCACCAGCTGAATGCAGGTTCTCTCTTGCTCTTTACTTTCTTCATGATCACTGACCCGGTACAGACACCTGTTTCACAGAAAGCGCGGTTGATCTGGGCTGTTGCAGTTGGCGTTCTCGCTTATTACATGTCAACAAAATGGTGGTCGTCGTCGCTGGGATCATTTTACTCCGCAGCACCGATCTGGGCATTGTTCTTCTTGTCGCCACTCGTTCCGGTACTTGACCGTTTCCTGAAAGGCGAAAAATTCTCCTGGTCGAAATAACCCAGAGGAAATTCCAAAACACAAATCCCAAAGTGCAAATCTCAAAAATCTATCCAATGAAACGGATCGCAATATTAACACTCGCTGTAATCATTTTCAGCACCAACATAGGTCACAGCTTCTGCGGTTTCTACGTAGCGAAAGCAGATGTGAAACTGTTCAACAAAACCTCACAGGTGATCATTGCCAAAAACGGAGAATCGCAAACGGTAACCATGTCGAGTGATTTCGAAGGCGATGTGAAAGATTTCGCGATGGTTGTACCTGTTCCGGTTGTCCTCGAAGAAAAGGACATTCGCACAGTGAGCCGCGGTTTGTTCGACAAACTGGATACGTATTCTTCACCGCGACTCGTGGAATATTACGACGAGAATCCTTGCTACGATCGCCTGGAAAATTACAATTATCCCATGGCGGGTGCTGCAATGGATATGAAGATGTCAATGAAAGAAATGAGTCCGGTGGACACGATGGGTGTAACTGTTGAAGCGCAATACACGATCGGTGAATACGACATCCTGATTTTGTCGGCGAAAGAATCCGGTGGACTCGAAACGTGGCTGATTCAGAACGGGTATAAAATGCCGGTTGGCGCGAAAGAAGTTCTTGATCCGTACATCAAAACGAACATGAAATTTTTCGTGGCGAAAGTGAATCTCGGAAATTACGAATCGCAGGGTGCGGTTCCGCTGAGCCCGCTGCAGATCACGTACAAGTCGCCAAAGTTCATGCTCCCGATCCGTTTGGGAATGGCGAACGCAAATGGTGTACAGGACCTGATCATTTACCTGTACTCGCAAACCGGGCGTGTTGAAACAACGAATTACCGCACAGCTTTGATTCCAACGGATTTCAAAGTGCCACTGTTTGTACAATCGGAGTTTGGTGAATTCTACCGCGACTTGTACAACAAGGCGTGGAAACGCGAAGGAAAAAATGTAGTATTCCTCGAATACGCGTGGGAAGTAAGCCCGATGCAGAATTTGTTTTGCGATCCATGCGTGGGTGATCCTCCAATGGTGGCGGAACTCAAAGAAGCAGGCGTTGACTGGCTTGTTTCAAAAGGACAAGACTATCACACCGGCGGAAATGTATACGAAGGACATGTTCACTTCACGCGCATGCATGTAACGTACGACCGTGAACATTTCCCGCAGGATCTGGTTTTCCAGGAAACACCAAACAAGCAAACTTTCCAGG
>DATHKF010000543.1:0-2751 GCA_035489505.1 Bacteroidia bacterium
ACGTACATCGGCAATCATCACAGGTACTTGACCGGTAGTTACAAGACGCACTTCAAGCCGCGACAAAGCCACATCATCGGAAAGTTCCACCTTGATGTGAACCGTATCGAGTACGTCGGCCTGCAGTCCATCTACCGGCAAAACAATACTCACCGCCGGAGCAGAACCGTCACCATCTTTTTTGCAGGAAAATACCAGCACAGCAAGTACAAGGAAAAGCGCACATCTCATTCCTTAAATTTACGGATTTCGGTTCGTTAATTCGCCGATTAGTTGATTAGTTGATTAGTTGACGCCCGATTAGCCGATTATGCTACATAAAAAATAACCGCGGAGGCGCTGAGACGCTGAGGTGTTACTTAATTGCTCATCACAGGCAGCAATGTACACGGAGACTTCGCGACCATTGTCTCCTATAGGCATAATCTCTGCGCCCCAGCGGTGAATTTTCAATGGACTAATTACCTAAATTCGATGCATGTACGTGCCGCCCCATTTCCGTAACGAAAACGAACCTGAACTGCTGGATTTTATCCGCGCTCATTCATTCGGTTTGCTGGTGAGCAACGGAATGGAGTATCCTTCCATCACACACCTGCCTTTCGCCGTGGAGAATGAAAAGGCGATTGTTCTCTGGAGCCATTTTGCAGCCGCCAATCCGCAGGCGAAAGAATTAAAAACCGGCGACCATGTGACCGTTGTATTCAGTGGTCCGCACAGTTACATTTCACCGTCTTTGTACGACGCCAAAGAAAACGTACCGACGTGGAATTACATTGCGGTACACGCTCACGGAACTTATCACGCGTGCACGCCGGAAGAAAAAGATATGGTCCTCGACAAGATGATTCAGTCGTACGAACCTGCGTATGCCGAGCAATACAAGAACCTGCCTGAAGAATATATTTCGAAATTGAAAAATGGGATTGTGGCGTTTACAATCCGTGTCGAAAAACTCCAGGGCAAGTACAAACTCAGCCAGAATAAAAAGCCCGGAGAAATCGAGCGTATCACAGAACACCTTGCCGGTTCGCCGGAAACCCATGACCTTTCTGAATACATGAAACGCAAATGAAAAAATACTACTGCCTCGTTACCGCATTGATCATAACCGGCACAACTGCATTCACCAGTTTTTCCGGGTTACCATCGGGCACGGATGTCTGGTTGTTTACTTACGAGTTCCGGGCGGGAACTTATTCGATCATCGCCGGCACCAACATCAGCAATCATAAAGGTTACGACAGCCAACCTTCTTTTTCTGAAAGTGGCGGGTATATGTTGTGGACTTCCGAGCGCGACAGCGGGCAAACTGAAATTTACCGGTACGATGTACAGGGAAAAGTGTCGACACGCATCACACAGACTGCAGTCAGTGAGTATTCTCCCACCTACATGTTCGGGGGTAAATACATTTCTGCGGTTGTTGTCGAAAAAGATTCTTCGCAACGGCTTTGGAAGTACCACAAGTCTACGGCCAAATCAAAAATTCTTTTGCCCAAAGTCTATGGTGTCGGTTACCATTGCTGGTTCGATGAAAACACTGTTTTTCTTTTTCAGTTAACAGACCCTGTGACGCTGGTTCAATCTGACATTCGCGCAGGAACAAGCAAAATTGTGACGAGCAATATTGGCCGTTGCATGAGCACGTACAAAACGGTCAAACAAAAAATTCTGCTGTATACGCAGCGCGATGCACAGGACAAAATGTGGATCAAAGCCGTGGACGGGCTTGGTGTTAAGATGCCGGACTTCACTCCGATTCCCTGTCTCGAAGGATCAGAAGATTTTGCAGTAGACAAACGCGGGTATCTCATGATGGGTGCCGGATCTAAATTGTATTCATGGAAAATTGGTGAATCAACAGAATGGATCCTGGTTGCCGATCTTTCCGGGTTTGACATTAAAAGCATAACACGTATTGCCATCAGTCCCGACGGATCACGCATTGCGTTGGTGGATAACAACGAGTAGCCATGTTTGAGCACAGAAAAGCACCGCTTATTCCTACACATGAATACGTCAGGAGAATACTGCGGAATTTTTTGTACGGCCTGGGCATTATCCTGTTCAGCCTTCTCCTGGGTGTGCTTGGTTATCATTTCATCTGCGATTTACCGTGGGTGGATTCCATCCTGAACTCATCCATGATCCTGGCCGGAATGGGACCAGTGGATATTATGACAACAGATTCGGCCAAACTCTTTGCTTCATTCTATGCGTTGTTCAGCGGCATCGCCTTCCTCTCCACAACGGGATTGCTTCTCGCTCCGTTTCTGCACCGGCTGCTGCACCGGTTTCACCTGGAGAACGACAAGGAATAATCACTCAGTACCGGCACCATGGAAACAGTTTTTACGATAACAGAAGACAAAACACGGTTCGACATTGATTTCATTCATGCCGAACTCGCAAAAAGTTATTGGGCAAAAGGGATTCCAAAGAAAATTGTTCAGCGCGGAATTGAAAACTCGTTGTGCTTTGGAATTTATTCGGGCGAGCAGCAAATTGGTTTTGCACGCGTGATCACGGACAAAGCCACATTCGCTTATCTCTGCGATGTAATCGTGACTGAAAGTTTTCGTGGACGCGGCGCCGGCAAACAGCTGATGACTTACATCATGGCGCATCCCGATCTCCGGGGATTACGACGCTTTACACTCGGCACGCAGGACGCCCATGAACTCTACCGCAAATACGGATTCACTGCGCCGCAATTCCCCGATCGGCAAATGGAAATCAACCGCAGGG
>DATHKF010000544.1:0-3434 GCA_035489505.1 Bacteroidia bacterium
ACCAACAATGCTGATTCATCATTTACGTCAGTATGGGATTACGGCGATAGTTCCCCGCTGAATACAATTGATGGTACACATACACACACGTATGCCCTTGCAGGAACGTATAACGCATGCAATTACATTACTACCTCATGCGGAACAGATACAATCTGCATGTCGGTAACTGTTTGCGGATCAGCAGCGACTTCTGCAGGCTACAGTTCAACCACGATGGGGGCCATGGCCATGTTCACGGACGCATCTACGAATGCCACATCGTGGTATTGGGACTTCGGGGACAGTAATACATCTACCTCTCAAAGTCCATCGCATACGTACGCTGCCTCGGGAACATATTACGTCTGTCTCACGGCATATAACGGGATATGTGACACGGCAACTTTCTGCGATTCGGTTACCATTTGCTTACCTGCAAGTGCAACGTATACTTTTTTTGATTCCAGCGGAACTGTACAGTTTACAGACAGTTCAGTGAACGTGGATACCTGGGTATGGGATTTTGGCGACGCTTCACCGCCAGATAGCAACCAGAATCCAGTGCACACGTATACCGTGAACGGAACATATACTGTATGCCTGGTCGCATCTTCATGTTCCGCTGACACTACCTGTAACACAATTACGGTATGTCCTGAAGCGCTCACCGCTGCGTTCATGTCTTCGGATTCCGGCACGACTGCTATGTTCACTGATATGTCCGCGACGGCAACATCGTGGCTGTGGGATTTCGGCGATGGTAATTTCTCTACTTCGCAAAATCCAACCAACGTATATGCAAATACAGGTTTGTACACCGTTTGTCTCACCACATGGAACATCTGCGGCGATTCAGCTATGTCGTGCGATACCATTCTCCTGATCATCACCGGCCAGGAAGCATTGAATGCGAACGTAAACATTGGTGTTTATCCAAACCCGATGAACGACGCAACAACGATCACTGTAACGTCTGCTGAGCACAGTGGAAATTACGTGTTCGAGATGTACGATGCTGCAGGCAAACTGGTACGTACGCAGAACGGCGCGTTCAATCAGTCGATGAATGTAAACCGTGGAGACCTGTCTAACGGCATGTACTTCTACAAGATCAAAACAAACAACGAAGTGTTGGGCAATGGTAAAATCATGCTGACCAACTAAACGGATTGGTTTTATTGAAAGCCTCCTTCGGTTAGCGCCGGGGGAGGTTTTTTGTTGGGAATATGTGTCCTTTTTTTTGCCGCAGATTTCGCTGATGGCGCAGATTTGTTGCTTTCCAATAATTTTAATTGATTTAATAAATCTGATCGCTTCGCGATCACTAATCAATTTAAAATTGAATGAGCGGGCATCAATCAGCGCCATCAGCGAAATCAGCGGCTAACCTTTAAACACAACACTGCGCACTGAATTCTCACTGCGCACTGAAATGTTTACCTTCGTTGCTTATGAAATCAATCTTAATCATCGGGGCCGGCCGCTCTTCTTCGGCATTGATTACGTACTTACTGGGCGCGTCAATCACGCACGAGTGGCAGGTACGTGTGGGGGACATGAATGAACAGTTCGCAAAGGACCGCGTGAATGGTCATGAGCGCGGAACGGCGTTTCGTTTTGATATTGCAAACCGCGACCAGCGCGAACTTGAAATAAAAAATGCGGACATCGTTGTTTCGATGTTGCCGGCAACCATGCACGGACAAGTGGCGGTAGATTGTGTGCGTTACGGAAAACATCTCGTAACGGCGTCGTATGTTTCCGACGCGATGCGTGATTTGCACGAAGAAGCAAAAACAAAAAACGTGGTCCTCCTCAATGAAATCGGGCTGGATCCGGGTATCGATCACATGTCGGCCATGCAGATCATTGATTCAGTCCGCGAAAAAGGAGGAACGATGACCGCTTTTTATTCGTACTGCGGTGGATTGGTTGCGCCGGAATCAAACGACAATCCGTGGGGCTATAAATTCTCGTGGAATCCACGCAACGTTATTCTCGCCGGCCAGGGCACTGCTCAATTCATTGAAGGTGGTAAGTATAAATATCTTCCTTACCAGCGTTTGTTTGCGGAAGCGAAAACCATTGACGTGAAAGGTTACGGATCGTTTGATGCGTATGCCAACCGCGATTCACTTTCGTACCGTGCGGTGTACGGACTCGAAAATATTCCAACCATGCTACGCGGTACATTGCGCATGAACGGATTCTGTAAAGCCTGGGATATTTTCGTGAAGCTCGGATTGACCGATGATACGTGGAAAGTGAAAAACGCGAATAAATTGTCGTACGCGCAACTCGTGGAAGCATTTCTTCCTGCCGGAACGGGAAGCGTGAAGCAGCGTCTCGCAGAACTTGCAGGCGTTGCGGAGAATGATGCTTCACTCGCCATGGTTGAATGGACGGGAATTTTAAGCGACGAAAAAATTCCGCTGGAAGAAGCAAGTCCCGCGCAGATACTCCAGCAATTGCTTGAACGCAAGTGGCTGCTCAAACCCGGCGATAAAGACATGGTGGTGATGCAGCACGTTTTTGAATATTCACTCAACAACAAAAAACATCGCCACATTTCTTCGCTGGTTGTGAAAGGAGATGATGAAGTTCATACGGCAATGGCGAAGACGGTTGGGTTGCCAGCTGCGATAGCCGTGAAGTTGATTTTGACTGGCGTGTATACGGGAAGTGGAGTAGTGGTGCCGGTGAAGAAGGAGTTGTATGCTCCGGTATTGGAGGAGTTGAAGGGACATGGGATCGTTTTCGAAGAAGAAGATATGATTTGCTGATTGTTGATTTGCCGACGGACTTCGTATTTGACACGTCTCGGCTCCGCTACTTGTCACCTCGGCTCGCTCGGTCTGACAAGTGGTTTCAACTCATGAGTTTTGTGTATACAACGATTCAAAGCGAGTCTTAAATAGGAACCTGGATTGAGTCCGCTTGTCCGACCGAGTCCTTCGTCTTCGCCCTGGACAAGCTCGCAGAGGAATGACAAGTGTTTGATGTTCTCAAATTTTAACACGATTCCTTCTTTCGAAGAATGCCTTTTCCTTAACTTCCTCTCATGAAACCCGTCCATCCCATTCTGAAAATCGCAACCGTTACTGTGTTTGTCACACTCATGAGCGGCTTTGTGGCTTACCGCGCCGGTGCATTTGAACAATTGATGTATGGTGATGCAACCACATCCAATTCAGGAGAAGAATATGGTTTTTCAGATTCTCCGGGAAAAGACAGCGTCGCTCCGGAAATGATGGCGCCAAGCTCGAAGGCCATGATCCTCATCGACGAACCGCGCCCGGTGAAGAAGGACACAACAAAAAAGAACACACAAAGTGATTCAGGCAGCCGGCAGAACAACAATGCTCCGCAGAATACAAACGCGAATCCGGAACCTCGTGAAAACAAGCCAGTGTATATGGGTGGCTCCAAATCGGCACCGGTATTTCATCCGG
>DATHKF010000545.1:0-2921 GCA_035489505.1 Bacteroidia bacterium
GCGTTCATTTCCCATTTACCACCGACACAAAACGGAGCAACGCCACCAATTAAATTTCCCACGTAAGAAGCAGGAATAAACCGCTCTTTTCCATCTGCGGTTACCAATCCGGAAGCTCCGTCTCTTCTGCAGCAACGGAACAGCATGCTGTCGCGGCTAATGGCAAAATTGTATGGCGTGAGATACGTGTACTCCGCGCGGATGATCATTTTCCCTGTGGTGTCTTCGATTAATCCTACGCGCACTCCGCTTTGGAGAATCTGCCCGTCGATGGCGACGGACTGGAATGTATCGCAAATCCCGACCAGTGTAAGTCCGCGCCCCATCCGGGTAATGAATGTAAATGACGGTTTGATCAGTGTGTCGCCAAGATACATGTCCATCATTCCATACAACCCGAGTTCCGCATCGAGGAACCAGGCGAGAGAATCTCCGCGCGGAGCAATGGTCAATAGGCCATTCCCGGAAATTGGTCCGCTTCCACCACCACGGGGTAAAGGAACAGGATTTGGCCTTGCCCCGATTTTTATCGTGCGCACGTCTTCGTATTCATCGCGCGAAGTAACGTTCCCGTTGCCATCTGTTTTTACAAATTCTGCTTTCGCATTCGGACGCATCACCTTGGCGATATTTCCTTTGATGGTGATCACGCATTGCGCAGGATTAACGAGGACTTCTCCTTTTGCATTGATAAGTCCCTGCAATATGCCGGAAGAAACAACGCTCATGCCCTGGCGGAACGGCTGGATGAATGTGTAGTTCAGCGGCACGATTATTTTTCCCGATGAATCGCACACGCCCCACATTTTGTTTTTGATCACGATCCAGTTTCCGTTGCCGGCAAAAAGAATGTCGTCGTACAGAGCGGGAATAATTATTCTTCCGGACGTATCGATGAGCGCGCATTTTTTTTCCGCCGTGTATCCCTTTAACCAGAAGGCGCCGTATGGTGTGGCGTTGATGTAATTACCATCCACTTTCGACGGGCCGGCGGAAACGGCATAGAGATGAACCGTGTCATTTTTTTCCGCGATCGCAAAGCGGTTACCCAGTGCGCCCACGGAATCATACGCGAATGGAATTACATTTCTGCCGCTCTCGTTGTTGGCGCCCCATCCTGATTTTTTCTTCCCGGCGACGACCGTTGGCGAAAGAATTTTTATCATCTCGCAGGAATCGGGAAGGACGCGTGCGCCGGACAATGAAATTACTCCGTAGTTGTTGCCGGAGACCAACGTAATGTATCGTGGCGTGAAAACATAACCGGTGTCGTAGATGGCCCGGGTGAGCAGCGTTCCGTTGCGGTGAAAAAATCCCATGCCGGAATCGGCATGGCAGGCGAACACGAAATAAGAGATGCGTGTAATCCGGTCGTAACGCGGCGCGAGAATTTCTTTCCCGCCGTATTTCTCTGCGCCCCATCCGCCTTCGCCATTTTCCGATGTGTTTTTGTACGTGGCAAAAACGCTGTCTTCGAGTTGCTGAATCTGGTCGTGCCCGTTTGGCGTGACAATGGTTCCCGAAGAATCGATGACGTAGGCTTTGTTGCCTTTCTGTATCACTGCAAAGCCACCGTTGAATGGTTCAACAGCATCAAACTGTGGTTTGATTTTGATGTGACCTGCTGTATCCGCAAAACCCCAGAGGCGATTTACTTTCACCGGCATCCACGGTACAAACACCGGTCGTGGATTGTTTGTCCAGGTATTGGGAGCAATCTGCACGAGGCCTTGTACCTGCGCAGTGAGAGAAACAGAGAGCAGAAGAAAACATGCAATTGTATTTCTCCAGTTGCGCATCATAAGCCTTTCAGCATCGACTCGAGTCCGGCCACATCTTTTACTTCACCTGCGGCAGGTTTCATTTTCAACGTAAGGTTCATTGGGCCTGCTGCAGCGGCCGTGCTGAAACCACTCGAGTTAAGCACACAGGCCTTCCCGGTTGCGTGGTGTACAGCGATCACTTTGTTTCCGGATCCTTTTTTGTAATAACAATTTTTCGCAGTCAATGCGTTGTAACCAATAGTCAGTTCATCTGTGCCAGAGACCACGTATACGGTTACTCCGCCTTTGTCGGCATTGAATGCCGGATCAGTAAACTGGAAATTCACATTGGCAAAAATGAACTCGGGGTTGTGACGGATGCAGTCCAGATTGTGCACTCCAAACGCAAGAATGTTGAGCCTGCTGGTGTATGCTGGTGTTTGTACAGCAGTTTGACTGACAGCCTGGCGCTGTGCCTGAACGGCTTCATAGGCCGCGGTCTGTTTGGAGAATTCTGCAATTGCTTTTTTGAAGTCTTCACCTTTCAATACCGGGCGGACAAAAGTGGAAAATGTTTTTTCGGCGCTCACCAGGTTCAAGGCATAGATACCTTGTCCGGGATCGCTGAGTTTGAGAATGGCATCGCTCCACGCCTGCTGATAAATCCAGCTGTTTGCTTCGGGATCTGTTCCCTTTCCGGCGTATTGCCAGATGACACCGTTGTAGCAACTCAGCTCAGGATGCTGTGTAAGATCAAAATCAAGATCGATCACCGGGTTGCCGCCGGAAACGTATTCAACCGGCTTAACCGGTGCAGCGGTGCTTAAGCTATCGAGTTTTTCTTCGAGCGCAATTCGTTTTTCGCTGGAGTCCACTTCGGGAATTTCCTGGAACGACCAGTTGCGCTGCACGGTATCGTACTGGTAGAAGGAATACGTTTGATCGTTGCGCGTGGTTGCAAAGTCCATGGAGATTGATTTGTTTGACTCGATGGAGAGTTGTTCTTCTCCTTGTTTGGCGGTGATGTCGAACATGCCTGCCGACTGGAAAAGATAATTTGTGCCGGCGCTGTCGTAGCCCATAGGAATGCCGGAAAGAATGATGTCGGTGGCGGAATAAAATTCGCGGAATGAGAGGTCCACATTACCGGTTACGTGT
>DATHKF010000546.1:0-2976 GCA_035489505.1 Bacteroidia bacterium
GTGACGGGCCGATTATGTCGGGGCATTGTGTGGTGATTTATTTGTGATGGGAGGAAGGCCTTAACGCTGCAAAGGCTAATAACCTTTTCAGGGTTGGGACCCTTGCGTACCCCTAGCATACCCTTCCTAACCCTCAAAGGCATATATGCCTTTGAGGGTTAGGAAGGGTGTCAACATAACGCTGCAAAGGCTAATAACCTTTTCAGGGTTGGGACCCTTGCGTACCCCTATCATACCCTTGCCAACCCTGAAAGGCATATATGCCTTTGAGGGTTAGCAAGGGTGTCCAAGGGTATACAGGGACGCCACTTACCAAGTCGCTCCATCCACCCGCTGTGCGCACATCTTCATTTTGTAGATTTGAATATGCGTAAATTCTTCATAGTGATTTTCTTACTTACTGCGGGGCTCTGTCATGCGCAGGATTCTTCGGCCTTCATTTGTTTTTACCCCGGCGAAAACGTGCCGCAATTTCCGGGAGGTGATGGCGCCTTTGTAAAATACCTGGAGGACAGTACCCGGTATCCGCCAGAAGCAAAAGCTATGCACAAAGAGGGCACAGTGTACATCGGTTTTGCGGTAGCGGGAGACGGTTCTATTGGTGAAGTCTACGTAAGAAAAGGTGTACCCGGGGCAAAAGCACTGGACGAGGAAGCATTGCGCGTTGTTTCGGGCATGCCCGATTGGACAGCTCTTTGGGCTGATCGTTTTCATTGTGGTCACAAGCGGTTCACTCGCTGCTCAACGTGATCCCGTGTATCCTGAAATGGTGGAATCAATTTAAGCTGCGAATTACACAAATTACGCTAATCATGAGTTCGCGTAATTCGTGTAATTCGCGGCCGAAATAAAACCAGGAGATCACCTTCTTCGGTGGGGGATGGCTGTATCGCGATATTTTAGTGCGTAACTTCGTTCACCGATGAAACAACTCATTTTATTTTTCCTGTGTGTACTGCACTTGTCAGTTTTTGCGCAGGACACAACGGACATTACCCCAGCGCCTATACATCTGGAAGAGTTGTCGGGCGACACGCAAATATTTTTATTCTGCGAAACAATGCCCATGCTTCCCGGAGGTGAAGGTGCTTTTCAAACCTATTTAAGAACCTCGATCATTTACCCGGAAACGGAATTGCTTTTGCAACAGCAGGGAACAGTGTACGTTTATTTTGTGGTCAATGCCTCGGGCACGATAGCCAACGTGCAGGTAGCGAAAGGTGTTCCCGGCTCACCCGGTTTCGATCGTGAAGCAATGCGCGTAATTGCAGCAATGCCCAATTGGATTCCCGCAACGATGAATGGCCGGAAAGTACGGTGTGCGATGACCGTCCCCGTGAAATTTGTTGTACCTCCGGAAACTGTGAAGGACACTGTCAATTCAACACCCGCTTCTTTCCCGGGAGGAGAAAACCCGTTGCAGGAATATTTGAAAAACAATCTCGTGTACCCCGATTCCGCATACAACGCCGGAGATTCGGGAACTGTTCTCATCCGTTTCATTGTTGAATCGGATGGAAGTATTTCAAGACCTACGCTTGCAGAACCTTACCGCACACCGCGCACGTTGCGAAAAGAATCGCTCCGTTTGATTGCGGCCATGCCGCGGTGGACGCCTGCGATTAAAGATGGTCAAGCCAAACGCAGCGGTGTAGCAGTTGCCGTGAAGTTCACACTTCCGACCAAAAAGGAAATGAAAAATATCCGGAAGAAAAATAAAAAGTAATTTTCCTGCATGATCCGCATTTTGCTTTCCGGTTTTATGTTCCTGGCGACCACGCACCTTATCGCTCAATCGAATATCGATTCCATCACCAGTGCGCGTACAGCGGAAATGAAAAAACTCGCGGTGCAATGGTCACGCGGTGGTTATACAAACGATTCTGCGTTTGTCGCGGAGCACAGCGATTCTCCCGGCTTTCGTCCTGCGATTTTTCACCAGGGAACTTTTCCGGCTTTCAGCGATAAGGCATTTCTGAGTGCGCGGCGCGGTGATGTTCTCGGACCTTTTGTTTCCGGAAACAGGATGGGCATTTACCGTTTCGTCAAAAGCGATCGTCGCTCGGACTCTGCACAGGTGACTCACATCTGGGTGGCCGATAAAACCTCGCCGGGACGACCGGATGGAATTACGCGTACGAAACGACAGGCCAAGCAACGTGCCGACAGCATTTGCAACGAGATCCATTCGGGTCGTGTGTTGATCGAAAACATTGTGGAGTCGCTGACCGATGATCCCGGATCACTCACCGGCAACAAAGGAAATTACGGATGGTTCACCAGTGAATCCGGGTTTGTTGA
The DNA here is from genome assembly GCA_035489505.1 of Bacteroidia bacterium. Classification (GTDB taxonomy): domain Bacteria; phylum Bacteroidota; class Bacteroidia; order Palsa-965; family Palsa-965. Next base: position 2,302 of record DATHKF010000546.1, read on the forward strand.
AGCATTCAAAACGGCAGGACTCACCATGCCCGTGGATTCAACGTTTGTGATCGAAACGGAATTCGGGTATCACGTCATCCAGGTGGAAGCGCGAACCAAAGAATACCAATGCTGTCACGCATGGGAAATTGTTCGCACCATCGATAGCTGTTTCGGCGCGGATGGTGTTGCACGGACATTTCCCGCACAATTCAAAGGCGGACCAGCTGCACTTAAATTGTTTGTTCAGAAGAACGCACTGCGCGGTGAATCCACAGAAAGCGATCCGCCCAATGAGGCGTTGGTCGTGGTGTGGTTCACAGTAGAAATGGATGGAACCCTTTCTGGTATTGAGGTGCAGAGTGCAGAATACCTGGATGCCGGACTCGTGCAGGAATCCATACGGATCGTAGAGTTACTTCCCGCGTGGGAGCCTGCGCATACCTGCGACGGGCCCGTTGCTTCGCGGTGCATGCTCGTGCTTTTTTATTGATTACTGTTGCGCTGAAGCCAGAGTAGCGTCCGCCGCGGCGGACGCGTGGCCACAGATTCGCAGATTACGCAGATTTTAGAATTGAATTCTCTCAGATCTTGCGGCTATTGATTCAATAAAAATTCATTGCATTAATTTTTTTAATCTGCGTAATCTGCGAATCTGTGGCTAAAGGGCCGAAGGCCCAGGTTACAAGAAAATGT
>DATHKF010000547.1:0-5348 GCA_035489505.1 Bacteroidia bacterium
CGTACATGGAACCGCTGTGGGACAACCTGAAATACATCAAGAGCCAGTTCAGCGAAAAGGACCGCGAGTTCAAGCAGATCAATGAAATGGTGGAGAACGAAAAACTGGTTGTTTGTCCGCTCGCATACATCCGCGGAAGAAGTTTATCGAATGTATTTTTCATTGTGGATGAGGCGCAGAACCTGACTCCGCACGAAGTGAAAACGATTATCAGCCGCGCCGGAGAAAATACAAAAATCGTTTTCACTGGTGATGTTTTCCAGATCGACACACCGTACCTCGATACGCAGTCGAACGGTCTTTCGTACCTGATCGACCGGTTGAAAGGAAAAGAGCTTTACGCGCACATTACGCTGGCTAAGGGAGAGCGGAGTGAGTTGGCGAACCTGGCGAATCAGTATTTATGATGTGCAGATGAAAACGATTTGCAGATGTGCAAATGCGCCTGCGGCAGCAAGGAATTTTTTGTTTTGTGTTATTAACCCCGGGTTGCGATCCTTCGGATCTCACCCGGGGTTAATAACATTCGACCCCTTCAGGGTCGCGCAAAATCCCTCTCACTTCGTTCAAGGGACATGTGATCCCTCCGGGATCATAAAATAAACCGCAGTCTATTTCGACTTCGGAGAAGTCGCATGTCCCTTGAACGAAGTGAAAGGGAGAATAAAAAAATTCCTTGCTGCCGCAGGCGTAATTTTAACTCGAAGTCCTCACCCGGCTTCCACCTTTTCCAACGCCGGTGTAAATCACACCCATCTCAAATCCACCGCGACGGCCACCGAAGTTTTTCAGGTTGCTTGTTACCACATCGTAACTGATGCGGAATATATTTCCGCCCTGCTTGAACCCGAGGTGAATCACGATTGCATCTTTGTGACGGTACGAACCGCCCGCGAGCAAACTGTATTGCGATCCCTGCACAGCGTAATTCACGAGAAGTCCTGCATTAATTTCCATCGCTTTGCGCTGGTACATGAACAAGAAGTTCGGTGTGAAGGTTAAATCTTCGCGCGCATGAATATCGCATGCACCTGTTACCGCCCAGCGGATTGGCAAGCGGTGTTTCTGCCCGGTGAATGATTCGTTCGGCATCGTTAAGTGATACACGCCGATTCCCACGGACGGATCGAATCTTCCATTCTTGTCGATGTACTTGTAGTAAATACCAATGTTCGCATCGAACCTGATCAGGCTGTACCGCGGAAATAATTCTCCGGCAGGAAGATTCGGATCAAGACCGTTTGTGGCATCATACTGGTTCTCGAACAGCAGGGCATTGTCTGAAAAACGTTTCTGAAAAAGACCGAGCTGCAAACCGGTGGTCAGAATATGATTCTTGCTGCTCTTGTCGGTGACCCGGTATGAACCTGAAGTCAGGAATTGAAACGTTCCGAAGTTGGATGTTCCGGCAATGTGATCCATCACCATCACGCCAATTCCAAAGCGGTCGATGGGCATGTCCCACGAAACACCAACGGAAGAATAAGGTTTGCCTTGCAGCTTCTGCCACTGCGAACGATAGCTTCCGCAAACACGCATCTTCACGTTGTCGTCGAAGAACAATCCTGTAACCGCAGGATTGTAATACAACGGAGCCATGTCGTATTGCGAGAGGTGAAAGTCCTGCGACTTTGCAGCGAATCCCGTCAACAACATCAGAATTGTCAGTGTCTTTTTCATGATCACGGTCTGAGTGAAATATTTTTTCATGATTCTGTCCTCCCGGTTTTAGCGAATAAGCGTTACGTTACCGGAGAGGTTCACCGGTTTTCCATCAATGGTTGTTCCGATCACGGTGTAGATATACACGCCGCCCGGTTGTTCCTTGCCCTGGTATGTTCCGTCCCATCCTCCATCAGGATCGGTAGTGGAATAAACCATGTTGCCCCACTCGTTGTAGATCCGGAAATCACATTCGGAGAATGGTCCACCGAGTACATGCAATACATCGTTGGTCAAATCGCCGTTCGGTGTAAATCCTGTAGGGATTGCAACCGGTGTGAGAATTTGTTCTGTCGGATTAACCACTGAAGTTGCGGTGTCGGTACACCCGCCTGCGCTTGTGATGATGAGCGTTACAGTGTATGATCCTGCAACCTGGTAGGTCTGTGTTGGATTCTGCTGCGTGGATGTTGCTGTGTTTCCGAAATCCCAGTACCACGATACCGCTCCGGTTGACAGGTCAGTGAAATCCATATTCAGTGAATCATCAGCAAACGAAGAGAACGCGGCGATCGGCAATGGCTCAACAGTCACGATCATCGTATCACTCACCGCAGGACAAATGCTGTTTCCTGTGGAAGTAAGAATGAGCATCACGCTGCCGGCAATCACATCCTGCGTACTCAGCGCGTAAGTTGCAGTAAGTGTTGTTGCATTCGGTGTGAACGATCCCGTTCCGTTGGTTGTCCAGATTCCCGTTGTGGTAATTCCGGAAACAAGTCCGTTGAGTGTAACGTCCGTTTGATTTCCGCACACAATGCGATCAGGCCCTGCACTTACCAATGCAGCCGGCATAATGGTTACCACCATCGTATCTGTACGTGGAGTACAGATTCCACTGCCTGTTGATGTGAGCACGAGCGTTACTGTTCCTGCGGCGAGATCTGTCGTCGACGGTGTGTACACCGCATTCAGATCAGTATTCGACGGAGCAAATGTTCCTGAACCACTGGATGTCCATATTCCTGTTGTTGATCCAACAGTTACAGTTCCGGTGAGTGGAACAGTTGCGCCCTGCGAACAGGTAGTCTGGTCAGGTCCCGCAGAAACCACCGCAGGATTACTGATGATTACAGTTACTGTGTCGTCATCAGGAACGCATGATCCTGTATTGGTTGCGGTAAGCACAAGCATCACACTTCCTGCAAGAGAATCGCTTGCACTTGGAATGTATGTTGCGTTGAGTGTGATATTGTCAGGCAGGAATGTTCCTGATCCGAGTGTTGACCACATTCCTGTTGTGGACGCGCCTGAAACGTTTCCGCCCAATGGAGCAGACAAGTTATCCGAACAGATCGTGATGTTGCCACCTGCATTCACCGTTGAAACCGGTGAGATGGTGTAGACCACGGTGTCGAGTCCTGGCAGGCATGATCCGTGATCAATGGTTTGCAGGTAGAATGTAACTGAACCTGTTGAAATGTCATTGGCTGAAATCATGTAACCCGTAGTCAGCAATGAATCGTCTGGCGTGAATGTTCCGGTTCCTGTACCCATCCAGTAGCCGGTTGTTGCGCCACCCGTAACAAACCCGTTGAGGTTGATCAGTGTGTCTGATCCGCAGATCGATTGATCGTAACCTGCAAACGCAAATGCGCTCGGGCCGAAAGTGATCACGATTGTATCTGTTTCAACCGGACACACTCCGTTGTTGGTAGAAGTGAGTACCAGCGTGATTGAACCGGCTGCAGTATCAGCGGAACTGAATGTATAGATTGCGTTCAGCGCGCTGTCGTTCGGGGTAAATGTTCCCGAGCCAAGTGTCGACCACATTCCTGTGGTTGATCCGCTGGAAACAATTCCCTGCATCTGTGTAAAGTTTGCGCTTACGCACACCTGCTGATCGACGCCGGCGTTCACCACAATTCCCGCAGTGAAGTTGAATGTAACCGTATCAGATTCGGAGTTACAGTTTCCGTTTCCGGTTGATGTGAGTGTGAGTGTTACAAATCCGGCAGCCTGTTCTGCAGCTGTAGGAACATACGAAGCATTCAGCGTGGTGTTGTTCGGTGTGAGTGTTCCACCACCACCGCTCCATAAACCACCTGTTGCGTTAGTCACAGAGCCATTGAGGATAATGGTTGGATTCACGCCGCATGCCGACTGTGAATTTCCTGCATCAACAACCGGTGCCGGTGTGATGATCACGTTCATGAAATCGATCGCGGTATTGCAGCTGTTGGTTGCCGAGAAAATAAGGCTTGTGCTGCCGGTGAGGATATCGCCAGGTCCCGGAACGTATGTTGCATTGAGCGTTGTGCTGTTCGGAATGAACACGCCGTCGCCCGTTGTGGTCCACTGTCCTTGTGTTGCACCTCCGCCCAGTACGCCGTTCAATAAAACGTTGGCGTTATTTGAACAAACAATCTGGTCAGGACCTGCAGTGGCTGTTCCCGAAGGGAAAATATTCAGCTGCATGGTATCCGAAACCGGAACGCATGAACCGTTGTTGGTAGAAGTGAGGATGAGCAGAACACCTTGCGCTGTGGAATCGGCAGAGCTTGGCTGGTACGTTGCATTCAGCGTGGTGTTGTTCGGAATAAATGTTCCGGTGCCGGTGGTTGTCCACACGCCGGTAGTTGTTCCGCCGGATACATTTCCGTTGAGCGTAGTCGTCATGTTTGTTGAACACACAGTCTGATCGGCACCGGCGTTTACAACCGGCGCAGGTGTGATCGTAATGGTGATACTGTCTACGGCCAGGTTGCAACTGTTTGCGGTCAGGTAAAGTGTTACGCCACCATTGGCCGTATCAAAGCTGCTTGGAACATACGTTGCATTCAACGTGAAACTGGAAGGAGTGAAAAGTCCCGTTCCGCTTGTGCTCCAGTTTCCTGTTGTTGCTCCGCCGCCAACAATTCCGTTCAGTGCAACAGCGGCATTGTTTCCGCATACAGTTACATTGTTTCCTGCATTTGCTGTTCCTGCAGGAAGAATGAGGATGATCATTGTATCCTGTACCGCGTTGCACGAACCGTTACCGGTTGATGTCAGCGTAATCGTTACTGATCCTGCTGTTGAATCTGCAGCGCTGCATGTATACGTTGCACTGAGATTTGTATTACTTGGAGTGAACGTTCCGGTTCCGGATGTACTCCAGATCCCGCTGTTCGTTGGACCGGAAACACTTCCGCTCAATGAAACGTTGAGGTTGGTTACGCAGATCGTTTGACTCGAGCCGGCGTTTACAACCGGAGCCGGAGTGATGGTGATCAGTACGCTGTCGGTTTCAGGAAGACAGGTTCCGTTTCCTGTAGTCGTCAGGTAAAGCATCACCGATCCCGCAGCAATTTCAGATGCGGAAGGTGTGTACTGCGCACCGAGTGCGGTATTCGACGGAGAGAAACTTCCCAAACCACCCGACCACAATCCGCCGGTTGCAACGGTTATACTTCCGTTGAGCGTCACGGTTGAGTTGTTCGCACACGCAGTAAAAGGTGTACCGGCATCAACTGTTGGCGCTGGTGTATAGAGGATGCGCACAGTGTCGGTCACGGGAACGCATGGTCCGTTTCCTGTTGTGGTGAGTATAAGATCAACAAATCCTCCGGCAATTTCACCGGCGGTTGGTGTGTACGTTGCTCCAAGCGCAGTGCTCGACGGCGAGAATAATCCGAGTCCGCCCG
>DATHKF010000548.1:0-2262 GCA_035489505.1 Bacteroidia bacterium
GCCCGTGGGTATTGCCATCGCAACAGTTGCAACCATCGTAGCCAGCCAGGCCTTGATCACCGGATCGTTTACGCTCATCAACGAAGCGATACGTTTGAATTTCTGGCCGAAGGTGAAAATCAAATATCCAACTGAGCTTCGCGGGCAATTGTATATTCCTTCGATCAACTGGATGCTCATGATCGGTTGTATTGGCGTGGTGCTTTACTTCCGTGAGTCAGAGCGGATGGAAGCGGCATACGGGCTGACGATCATCCTGGGCATGCTGATGTCGTCGCGGTTGCTTACGTTTTTTATGCGCATCAAAAAATACCCGGCCATTTTCATTCTTGGATTTGTACTCGTTTACCTGATCATCGAGCTTTCGTTCTTTGTTGCCCAGGTCGATAAGCTGTTCGATGGCGGATGGATCAGCTTACTGATTGCAGCTGTGTTGTTCCTCGCGATGTTCAGCTGGCACCAGGCAAGAAAGATCCGCAACCGGTACATTGAATTCACCAAGCTCAACGATTATCTCCCGTTGATGAAAGAACTGAGTAACGATGTAACCGTTCCGAAATATTCCACGCACCTTGTTTATCTCACCAGTGCAAACAACACCGATGAGATTGAAGCGAAGATCATGTATTCCATTTTCCAGAAACAACCGAAACGCGCCGACATCTACTGGTTCGTGCACGTTGATGTGATGGATGAACCGTACCGCATGGAATACAAAGTCACAGAGATTATCCAGAACGACGTAATCCGTATCGACTTCCGCCTGGGATTCCGTGTAGCGCCGCGCATCAACCTCATGTTCCGCAAGGTGGTACAGGATCTTGTAAACAACCAGGAAGTGGATATCGTGAGCCGTTACGAATCGTTGCAGCGCCAGCAGGTGATCGGTGATTTCCGTTTTATCGTGATCGAGAAACACATGTCGTACGACAATGAATTCCCGATCCTCGATAAGATCTTCCTTGATATCTACGGTGCGTTGAAATACTTCTCCATCTCGGAAGAAGCGGCATTCGGCCTCGACACGAGTTCGGTTTTCGTTGAGAAAGTTCCGATTGTGATTGCGCCGCCGAAGGATTTGAGTATGAAGCGGATTGAGTGATATATCGCTTCGCCCTACACTGCACATTTTTTTACCACAGAGCTCACAGGGGAATTTCACAGAGGTTCACAGGGGCAATAACCTGACAAGCACTCAGTGAAACTCTGTGAAAACCACTCTGTGGTCACTGTGGTAAATATTTATGGGATTCGGCTTGTCTCCTCCTTCACAAAATACATATCAATCTCTCCCTTATTTTTCGCCTGCACTTTACCGCGGTATTCACAGTGAAATTTATCCTTCACCAGCAGGTATGTGCTTTCAGAAATATTGATGCGGTCCGGTTCGCCGCTGCTTTCCATGCGTGATGCAATGTTCACGGTGTCGCCCCAGATATCGTATGCGAATTTTTTGATGCCTACGATTCCCGCAACCACCTGCCCCGTGTGCAACCCGATGCGGATATCGAAAAACGGAAGGTTGTTGCGTTTACGTTCTTCGTTGTGCTTGCGGATGAACACGATCATTTCGAGTGCCGCAGCAACGGCGTCTTCCGCATGCGTTTCATTGGCAACGGGTAAACCTCCTGCGCACATGTAGCTGTCGCCAATCGTTTTTATTTTTTCAAGTCGATGGCGCGAAATGATGCGGTCAAATTCTGCATAGCAGAGATTGATCAACGCAACAAGATCTTCCGCCGACAACTGCTCTGCTGTTTTCGTGAAGTTCTTGAAGTCGGTGAACATTACGGTTACGCTGTCGTAGTTTTTCGTCTTTGCCGTACCGGTTGCTTTCAGTTCTTCTGCGGTTTCCGCGGGAAGAATATTCAACAGGAGTTCATCGCTTCGTTTCTTTTCGCTGGCGATCCGGTTCCGCTGGCGGTACACGAAGACAAGCAATAATCCTACAATTGCCAACGCACTGAATCCGCCGATCGTATAGCCGCGTTGCCGCGAAAGCTTCACCTCACCCACTTCGCGTTCGCGTTCGAAGTTGAGACTATCCGCCGCAGATTTCTTTCCGTACTCGTAACCCATCTGCTGCCGCATCATGTTGCGACTGTTCTCTTCGTTCCTGACACTGTCGCGCGAATTGATGTAAATCCGGTAAAACTCCAGGGCTTTGCTGTGGTTTCCATCATCGGCGTAAAGCGTACTCAGCAATTCTGCACTGCTGATGATCGCGGAAGAACTATGCACTTTCCGTGCGAGGTCGTACGC
>DATHKF010000549.1:0-2803 GCA_035489505.1 Bacteroidia bacterium
GCGGCAATACAACCGGCACACTTACTGCGAACGTTTCCGGTGGCACCGGTGCGTATTCGTATTCGTGGACGCCGGGCGCTTACACGACGAGTACGGTGAGCAACGTTGGTGCAGGAAATTATTCGCTCGCTGTTACTGATCAGAACGGATGCACAGCAAGCGGCGCGGTGAATGTCGGCAGCATTTCGAGCATGACTGCATCAGTTGTTTCCAGCAACAACATTACCTGTTACGGACAATCCGACGGGAACATTTACATTACACACACCGGTGGAAATCCCGGTTACACGTATACGTGGTTGCCTAACGTAAGCGCTGCAGACTCTGCCGTGAATATTCCCGCGGGTAATTACCAGGTAACGATCACTGATGCGAGTGGTTGCACAGCTTCGATATCAGTTACGCTTACAGAACCACCGCAACTGACGGTGAATGCAACGGCGAATCCGGCAACCGTATGTGCCGGTTCAACGGTGCAGCTTTCCGCGGTTTCCGCAGGAGGCAATCCGGGTTATTCATTGGTGTGGAATCCTGGAAATCTTCCCGGGAATAGTCAAACCGTTCAACCAAATGCAACAACCGATTACACAGTAACCGTAACGGATCAGCAGGGATGTACGGCCAATGCGCAGGTGAACGTGATTGTTAACGCACTTCCTGTTGCGGCTTTCAGCAGCGATGTGACCTCGGGTTGTGCAGCAGTGTGCATCAATTTTTCGGATCTCTCTTCCGTGTCCGCACCTGCGATGATCACTACATGGAACTGGGATTTCGGTGACGGTGGTCTGTCGGTCGAGCCGGACCCCGAATATTGTTACACGAATGCGGGGAATTACACTGTTTCACTTTTGGTCACTACCGCCGACGGATGCAGCAGCGTGTTTACAGCAACGAATTATGTGCAGATATTTCCGGCGCCCGCAGCGGGTTTTGTAGTCAGTCCGCAAACATCCATGGTCGATCCGCAGATCACATTCACAGACGCATCGCAGGGCGCGACCAACTGGAACTGGATCTTCGGCGATCCCGGCAATTCCATTTCAACACAGCAGAGTCCGTCGTTCACATACACTTCGGCTACCTGCTACGATGTGGTGCAGGTAGTAACGAATGGATTCGGTTGCAGCGACAGCGCGATGCAAGAGATCTGTATCGATCCGGAAGTAACGTTGTACGTTCCGAATTCATTTACACCGAACGGTGACGGAAACAACGATTATTTTTTCCCGCAAGGCGAAGGACTTATCAATGCAGATTACGAATTGCTGGTGTTCGATCGCTGGGGCAACCTGATCTTCGAATCGCATGACTTGTACACCGGCTGGGACGGGCGGGTGAAAGGCAGTGCCGATATCGCACAGATGGATACGTATGCGTGGAAATTGCAGGTGATGGATGCGGAAAGTGAAATGCATTACCTGATGGGAAGTGTGAATCTTGTGAGGTGAAAAATGGAAACCGCTTAAGCGGTTGCATAATCAATCGCTGTTTATTGCCGGGGGCTTAAGCCCCCGGCAATAAACACAGCAGTTTTCCCAAAACGGTTTCAACCGTTTAAATTCCTGCGATCACTACCCGAATTAATGCTCAGGTAATCTATTCATAGCGTTTTCTTCACAGTGAATTTGTGTGTTCGACGACCACTGAAAATGTTCCGACTAAGTTCACTGAAAGTGACACGGAAAAAAACAGGAGTTCACCCTGCAATTCTATTCTTATTCCCGGCACAACATTCATGCAACACCCAAACATTTTCTTTGTGTTCAAATCAATTGACGTATATGAAAAAAATTGTACCTGTTGTTGTGTTGGGCCTGGCGCTGATGAGCGGTTGCTCCAGGGATACCGAAACGATTAAACGCGATCTGAATCAAATTACAATCTGCGGTTCTGAATCTGAAAAACCGTTGGCTGTTCTGCTGACTGATGAATATCATAAACAGAAACCCGAAATTACTTTTGACGTGAAAGGTGGTGGTTCCGATGCAGGAATTAAAGCCTTGCTCGACCGTAAAACGGATGTGGCTTTGTCGTCGCGGTTAATTTCTGATGTTGAAATGGGTAATGCTGCAACGCTTGATGTAAACGTGCACCAGGTAATTGTTGCAGTGGAAGCGGTCGCGATAATCACGCATCCTTCGGTTGGGGTAGAATTTATTACTGTCGCCGACCTTGCTGCAGTTTATGATGGACGTATCAGAAACTGGAAAGAACTCGGTGGACCTGATATGGAAATTTATCCGGTGGGCAGAAAGCACGGATCAGGAACACGGAGTTACATGTTGCATCGCCTCAGTATCGAAGAATTTTGTCCGCAAACGATTGAATTCGAAACGTACGAAGACATTCTTTCTACGGTGAAAACAAACCGGGGTGCAATTGCATATATCAGTTCGCGTTTCATCAGTTACGCTGAAGGACGACTGGATCCTGCCATCTGGGTGATGAATGTTTCACTGAATGGCATGCCGTTTATTTCGCCTGTCGACAGGGAAGCCATTGAGTACGGCGACTATGCATTGATGCGCCCGTTGTTTCAGTACTACAGTGATGATGCCAGTAAGCAGTTGATGGATTTCATCGATTTTCAACTTTCTGATGTGGGACAAAAGCTGGTTGTCAAATTCGGTTACCATCCGATCAACGATTATCACCGAGAAATCAACAAGCGGAATTCCATTGATTCGGTCAGTTCAACAAAAAAAGTGACTGAGAACTGGACCGGGCGTCATTCCCTGATCTGATTCATTTTCGGAAAGGCAGTATCTTGCAATTTACCCGGTGCGTGTTACGGATGAACATG
>DATHKF010000550.1:0-4002 GCA_035489505.1 Bacteroidia bacterium
TTTCTTATTCTAAGCCCGGGCGCTCACGGCGAGATAACGGTAACGCGCCGTGAGCGCCCGGGCTTAGAACGGGTTTCGTGCTTCTTTTAGCGCCGTGTCGCCGTGTAAAAATTATCAAATGCTCAAACTGAGACACTACCACCTGCCTACTTGCCTACTTACTTTTCAGACTCCCTACTTCTTCAATGAAAATTCCAACTCCGTTACACGGCCTGCCTACCTGCCTACTTTTTCAGACTCCCTACTTCTTCAATGAAAATTCCAACTCCGTTACGCAGACTGCCTACTTGCCTACTAAAATACTCCCTACTCCTTTCTGATTTTGCAGACAATCGGATAGTGATCAGACATTCCGTCTGTCCGTATCGTCCTAAACTCCCACGAACTCATCGTTTCTGAGTGGAGAATGTAATCGATGCGGGGTATCGGTAATGGATTCACAAACGTTTTTCCGAAGCCGGAACCCGATTCGCGGAATGCATCTTTCATGCCGGAAGAAAGAATGTTGTACGTGTACGAAACGGGTGTGTCGTTGAAATCGCCGCAAATGATCATGGGATATTTACACTGTTGCATGTGTTCAACAATTGCATTGGCCTGTCCTGCGCGGCGCGTGTAAGCGCGTTTCATCCGGCGCAGAATGTTTTTCGAATTTTCAATTTCATTTTCTGCGTCTTCTTCGCTGAGCATGGTTTCTACGAAACGGATATCCGCGTAACCGAAATTGATCGACTGCAGGTGCATGTTGTACACGCGGATCGTGTCTTTTCCCTTGACAATATCGCTGTACAGGCAGATGTTGTTGCTGCGGTTGTTGAACACAATTTTTCCTTCATCCACGATCGGGTATTTGCTGAATGTAGCCACGCCCCAGTGATCGGTTTTGCGCAACGTGATGGTGTACGCCGCATTGGCATAGGGAAGATGCATGAGCGAGCGGATGGTATCGAGGTTGCGGAAAGTGCCGGTGTCTTCCGTGAAAAATTCCTGGAGACAAAGAATGTCGGGCGCTTCTGCGCTGATCACGCCAAACATTTTCGAACGTGTTTCTTTGTTCCCGCTCCAGTTGTAGAGATCGAACAGTTTCACGTTCCACGACATGAGCTTGATCGAACCGGCCGGTGCAGGATCCTGCGTACCGAAACTCACCTGGTATTGTCTGTTGAAATGCACCATCGAGATCAACAGCGCAGCGAGTGTGTAATAGCCTTGTCTTTTGCGACGCAATAACCAGTACAACAGGAACAGAATATTGAGCAGTACAAAAGCCGGTTCTACCAGTCCAAAAAATGCGAGCGGCCACAAACGCGATGGATTTACCACTGGAGAAAGAACACCCAACAGCAACCCGATGATCGCAAACCAATTGAAGAAAAGAACGATCCGGCTGAGCCAGCTCAGCTTTTTTCGGGATGGAACGGGCTCAATGGGTGGGGTTTCTTCGGTCAAGACGGATCAGAATTTGTCGTGATTTTTCTGGAGAAATTCTTTCTCGTCTTTGGTCAGGCTATCGTAACCCGATTTGGAAATCTTGTCGAGGATCTCATCAATACGCTTGCGCACGCTGGTCTTTTGCACAACGAACTCTGTATCTGAAACACGCTTGTGCGCTACGCGTAGTTTGGTTTTGCGTTTGAAGATATTCGCAAGCGGATTTCCTTTGCGCATGCTGTAACCGTAAGCAAGACCAAACAAAGCGCCACCCAAATGCGCGGCTTTACCACCGGTATTCTCCGACAGATTGAGCAGCGTTGTGAGTGCAAATGAAATCAGCGCGAGCCATTTCAGTTTCATCGGTATTCCGAAAGGAAAGATCCGGTAATCGGGTGTGTATGTAGCAACGGCTACCACGATTGCCATCACTGCGCCTGAAGCACCCAGGAGGTAACCGGTAACCGGAGAGTTGATGATTGTCTCTGTAATGAAATAAACAATTCCTCCGGTGATACCTCCGAGCAAGTATACGTTTACCATGCGTTTGCTTCCGAGGACTTCGCAGAATATTCTTCCGAGAAACCAAAGCCACAACATGTTCGACAGGATATGCCACAGGCTGATGTGCACGAACATGTACGTGCCGATGGTCCAGAAATGCGGAAGGAATCCGTCGAGCTTCGACTGCATGCACAACCACTGGAAAAGTATGCCTACTCCCGTTTCCGAATCGCCGCCAATGGCCACGAGGTGAATCAGAACGTTGCAGGTGAGAAATACAGCAACGTTAATGAGCAAAAAGATCACCACCGAACGGTATGTTCCTTTCAGCTGCGTCTGTATGTCACGGGTGAAACTCATAGACTAATAAAAATTGCTTCGGTTTCGTTTGTAAATCTGTATGAGGATAAATCCAAAAATCATGCCCCCGATGTGTGCGAAGTGCGCGACGTGATCTTCCTGCGCTCCTCCGAGTCCTGAAAGAAGTTCGAATCCTCCGTAAAGAATGGCAATCCATTTGATCTTGAGTCGCACAGGAATCACATACATCAGGAGCAACTGCACCTCGGTGTTTGGGAAGAGCAGGGCAGCACCCATGAGCAATCCGAATATAGCACCGGAAGCTCCAACCATTGTTCCGTAGATGGTGTTGAAGGCGGGATGTTCCATTCCCACCATGGTATAGTTTGCAACGTACTCCTGCAATAATGCCCAGCCATTACCGTCCTGATTCAGCAGGCTCACGGTACGCCACGTTTCCCAGCCGATATAAATGGCTGAAGCGCCGAGTCCGCAAACGAGATAGTAAATGATAAACCGTTTTTCTCCCCACACCACTTCCAGCATCTTCCCGAAGAAATACAATCCAAGCATGTTGAACAGAAGATGCATCAGGTTGGCATGCATAAACATGTGCGTAACCACCTGCCACCAGTGAAAAAACGGGCTCATGGGATTGTGCATTCCGAGAAGCTGGTCGAGGTCAATGCCCTTGCCGGCCGCAAAGAATTTTGCAATAAAAAAAATGACGTTGATGATGATGAGGTTCATCACCACAAACGGAACACCACGTACCGGACGAAACTGGAACTGGCTCATGATCTTTTCAGTCGTTTATCGATTTCATCGAGTGGAAAATTGATGTACACCGGTTTTCCGTCGGGACAAAAAGCGGGTTGTTCGCAGCCAAATAATTCATCAACCAGCGATTGCATTTCACGCGGGCCAAGTGTCTTCCCGGGTTTGATGGATGCCCGCCTGGCCAGTGAACGCGCCATATTTTCGAGCGGTTTCAGGTGCAAGTCCTGTTCGTTCTCGCGGAAAGTTTCGAGCACTTCTTCGAGCAAACGAAGTGTGTCGTACTCTTCCGTTCCGGCAGGAATGCCGTGCACCACAAAAGTGTTTTGCCCGAACGGGTGAATATCAAAACCAATCGCCTGTAACGCTTCAATCTGCGATTCCGCTACCTGCGTAAGTGCAGGAGAAAATGCAACCGTATCGGGAAACAGTTTTTGTTGTACGTGGACCTGCTGACGCGCAATGGCGTGGATGTAGCGTTCGTACAACACGCGCTCATGTGCGCGCTGCTGATCGATCACCAGGAATCCGTTTTTGATCGGTGAGAGAATATATCGCTCGTGCAATTGCCAGAAGGAAGCGCCTTCACTCACCGGTTTTTCACCGGTTTGCGGGTGAAGCGTTTGCTGGAGATCCGGAATTATATCAGCCACCGGCAAAGACTCCGGCGATTTGTGCATGTGCTGGGAAAACATGGTTTCCCAATTCTGCAGGTTCTTCGTTTCGCGCGGAGCATCGTGACCCGATTTTTGATAGCCTGAATCTTTCGCAAACGGATTGAACGAAGGATCGACTTTGATTTCCGGCATGGTCACCGGAGAATCACCGCGACGGTATGGAATTTCCATGCTCATTTCCTGTTCGAAATCGAGCGTGGGTGAAATGTTGTATTGACCGAGCGATTTTTTGATCGTCGAACGCAGCACAGCGTAAATCGAACGTTCATCTTCGAATTTCACTTCCGTTTTTGTGGGATGAATGTTCACGTCG
>DATHKF010000551.1:0-2735 GCA_035489505.1 Bacteroidia bacterium
CGGGGCAAGTTGCTCCGACAGCACACCCAACATCATCAAAACGCCATTGACCGTACAGAGCACTCCGGCAGGTGCGAACCTTGCAGTCCCCTTGGTCCAGGGCCCTTCCATTGTCCCTACGGTACTTCCTTCGATCCACATCATTGAAGTTTGCAGCACGCTTGGAATAGATGAAGAAACCGACCGGAACAACATACAGGTTTACCCCGTTCCCTCCGGCAATTCAGTTCACGTCATGAGCCAAACTATGGTGTCGGGCATGGAACTTACTGATATGAGCGGACGCACAATTCAAAACGTTTCTGTGAACGCAGCTGCATTCGACATTGATGTTTCTGATCTGCCATCCGGTGTCTATTTTCTTCGACTTAGTTGTGAAAACGGAATCAGCACGCAGAAAATAATAATCGAACATTAAAAACTGTTGGCCCGGCACAGTGAATTATTTACCTCCGACATGGGCCTGTCCGTCAATTGTCGATTAGTTGCTACCAACTATCGTCCCCTTCCCAGAACACGTCAATAATTTGAGCAGCGGATACCAAATCCTGCTTAACTTTGAGGACTCTTACCACCCTATATGTCTCTCAAAACAGCTTTCATTGTTGGCGGTGTACGCACTGCAATCGGAAATTTCGGAGGAACTCTTGCACCTGTTCGTACAGACGATCTCGCGGCACATGTGTTGAAAGAACTGGTTGCGAAATTCCCGTCGCTGGACCCGAATGCAATCGGGGATATTTTACTCGGTTGCGCCAATCAATCGGGCGAAGACAACCGCAACGTGGCCCGCATGGCAGGATTACTTGCCGGGTTACCAATCTCTGTTCCGGGAGAAACCGTAAATCGTTTATGTGCGTCGGGATTATCGGCTTCCATGGCTGCGGCGCGAACGATTATGTGTGATGAGGCAGATATTATGATTGCAGGCGGAGTAGAAAATATGACCCGCGGACCGTGGGTGATTTCCAAAACATCAACGCCGTATGGCCGCGATGCACAAATGTTCGATTCCAGTTTCGGGTGGCGTTTTGTGAACCCGAAAATGAAAGAATTATTTGGCACGGACGCGATGGGAGAAACAGCAGAAAATCTTGCCGACCGCGATACTGTTTCCCGTGAAGACCAGGATAAATTTGCGTTGTGGTCCCAGCAAAAAGCGGCTGCTGCACAGGCGAAAGGACGTTTTGCCAAAGAGATTGTTCCGCTTGCTATTCCGCAGAAAAAAGGAGACGCCATCATTTTCCAGCACGATGAATTCGCGAAACCGAAGACCACGCTCGAAGGTCTTGCCGGATTAAAACCATCATTCCGTAAAAACGGAACCGTAACTGCAGGCAATGCCGCGGGATTGAATGATGGAGCCGCAGCTTTACTGCTTGCATCCGAACAAGGTTTGAAGCAACACAATCTTACACCGCTTGCACGGATCGTTTCTTCCGGCTTCTCGGGTGTTGAACCGCGCATCATGGGAATTGGCCCGGTAACCGCCGGAAATATGGCGCTCAAAAAAGCGGGACTGAAAATGGACCAGGTTGACCTGATCGAACTCAATGAAGCATTCGCAGCACAGGCGCTTGCGGTGACGCGCTCGTGGGGCATTGCAGATAATGATTCACGCATTAACCCCAACGGAGGAGCCATTGCATTGGGTCATCCGCTAGGTATGAGCGGCGCACGGATACTTACCTCGGCGGCGATTGAGCTTCACGAACAAAATAAAAAATATGCGCTGGTCACGATGTGTATCGGTGTTGGACAAGGATATGCCGTAGTGATTGAAAAAGTCTGAAAACATGAAACGCATCATTGGAATTCTCTTGTTGATTTTGTCGGGAACATTGAGCCTCGATGCACAATTGTTTCAAACCGATCTTGATAAAGGATTCAAGGCCCTGGATAAAAATGATTTTGAAAAAGCCATCCAGCATTTCAAGGATGAACTTAAAGACGACAGTGTAAGCATCGGGGCCAACTACGGTTTGGCCCAGGTGTATTTTTCCAAAGGATATTCCGGCTTCAACGTTGATAAAGCGTACACGCATATCCGCGCTGCACAAACCCGTTTTCCATCTGCGACAAAAAAGCAGGTAGCCACACTCACCAAGCTGGGTATTACACAAGCGTCCATTGATGACCTGCGCAAAAAAATAGACGATGAAATTTTTAGTATAGCGGCGGCGCAATTTTCAGCACCGGCACTGACGGATTTTATCGCCAAATATCCGGGCAACAGCAACATTGCCGATGCGAAAATGCTTTTGGAGCAACTCACATTGTTGAATGTAACCGAGTCTGGTTCTGAAGAGGCGCTTGATGAATATATCCGCAAAAGCGGCAGCGGAAAACAAATGGACAAGGCCGTAAAGGTCCGCAACCAGGTAGCCTTTCAAAAAGCAAAAGCTGCAAATACAATTGAAGCCCTGAATGCGTTCATTGAAAAATACCCGGACGCCGAAGAAATCGAAGAAGCCAAAGCCGCACTCGCTACCCTTGAGTTTCAAAAAGCGAAAGAGGAAAACACCATGGCCGCTTACGATACCTTCATGGTTCATCACCCGGAAGCCATGGAGTACCGCGAAGCCATGACGCTCAGAAACCAGCTTGCATACATTCAATTGCTGGAAGCGCAGAGCAGTCAGAAGTCGGCGGAGATTGAACAAAAGGATGCTAAGCTGGAAAAGACAGGCGTGCAACTGAACTGGTTGCTGGGTGGCTTAGGAATTGTTTTGATT
>DATHKF010000552.1:0-7696 GCA_035489505.1 Bacteroidia bacterium
GTACTTTGCGTTAGACGGATCAACATTGCATGTAACAGCTACTAAACACCCATCGGAATGATAAATGTTTCCAAACCGTTTCTTCCTCCAAGCGAAGAATTTCAACGTTACGTGGATGATATCTGGAAACGCAACTGGCTCACCAACGACGGTCCGTTGCTGAACGAACTGGAATTAAAACTCAAGGAATACCTCGGTGTAAATCATTTCCTGTTCGTCAATAACGGAACGATTGCCCTCCAGATCGCCATCAAAGCGCTCAAGCTTTCCGGCGAAATCATTACCACCCCGTTTTCATTTGTGGCCACCACAAGCAGCATTGCCTGGGAAAACTGTTCTCCCGTGTTCGTGGACATTGACCGGTCGACTTACAATATCGATCCCACGAAGATTGAAGCGGCAATCACGGAAAAAACATCGGGCATCCTGGCTACGCACGTGTATGGAAACCCCTGTGATATCGATGCGATCGACCGCATCGCCAAAAAGCACAACCTGAAAGTAATTTACGACGCAGCGCATTGCTTCGGTACGAAATACAAAGGGAAGAGCGCTTTTGCGTACGGCGATATCAGCATTACCAGTTTTCATGCCACCAAACTTTTTCACACGGTGGAAGGCGGTGGCGTTTTTCCAAATACGCCTGAGCTCACATACCGGTCAGCGAAGATGAGGAACTTTGGTTTTGCGAGTTATGAGTCGTTCGATGGCATTGGGATCAACGGGAAGAACTGTGAATTTCATTCGGCGATGGGCTTGTGTAATCTCCGTCACGTGGACGAGATACTGCGGTTGCGAAAAACCGTCAGCCAGTGGTATGACGATGCGTTGCAGGGATTGAACGTGGAGCGTCCGGCTTTGCAGGAACATTCGGAATACAATTACGCGTACTATCCCATCATTTTTCCTTCGGAAGAAGTGATGCTTAAATCCAAACAGGTGCTTGAAGTCAACCGGATTTCAACCCGACGGTATTTTTACCCAACGCTTTCGGGATTGGAATACGTAAAACCGCATGCTACACCCGTGGCAGACGATATTGCCAAACGGGTTTTGTGCCTGCCGCTCTACCACGATCTTTCATCGGAGGAAGTACTGATGATTTCACGGATACTGCTGCGTACTCAAAATTACGGTGCATGAAAGTTGCGGTGATGCAACCGTATGCTTTTCCGTACATCGGTTACCTGCAATTGGTGGCCGCTGTCGACCGGTTTGTATTCCTCGATGATGTAGCCTATATCAACAAAGGCTGGATCAACCGGAACCGTGTGCTGGTCAATGATAAAGAACATCTTTTTACACTACCACTTTCCGGCGCAAGCCAGAACCGCACCATTCACACTATTGAATTGCTCGGCGACGGTAAATGGAAAACAAAATTCCTGCGGACCATTGAAATGGCGTACCGCAAAGCTCCGGCATTTGCCGAAGTATTTCCGTTGATCACGGAAATGGTCATGCACAACGAAGTCATGCTGGCTAAATACATTGAGCAGGGTTTCCGCATCCTGAATGAACGTCTGGGAATCAAAACTGAATTAACTTCTTCATCTCAGCTGGATCCCGGTTCGTTGCTCAAGGCGCAGGACCGGATCATTCACCTCTGCACGTTGTCGTCGGCCACGATGTATATCAATCCGATCGGGGGAACTGAATTGTATTCGGCAGATGCTTTTGAAAAAGCAGGCATGCGTCTTCAGTTTCTCAAAACCGATCCCATCGAATATCCGCAGGGAAATGCAGAATTTGTTCCCTGGCTTTCGGTGATTGATGTATTGATGTACAACGGCATTGATGGGGTGAAGGAGATGCTGGGGAAGTACCGGTTGATCTGAGCCGGGGATTAAAACTTAGCCGCATATTTCGAATCGTAACCTGGCCTTCGGCCTCCTGCCACAGATGCGCAGATTACGCAGATTTAAAAAAAATAAATACTCTTTGTTCGGTAGTGTCTCCGTTTGAACATTTGCTATTTGACACGGCGACACGGCGCTAAAAGAAGCACAAAACCCGTTCTAAGCCCGGGCGTTCACGGCGAGACTAAATTAGATTTCCGCTTAGCGGAAATCTTTCATTCTATAAATGAAGTTATGGCTGATCGAAGCACAGTACTCAATCGCTTTAGCGATTGTGTTACCGCTATCTCGCCGTGAGCGCCCGGGCTTAGAATAAGAAATGCCGTAAAAATGCGCCGTGTCGCCGTGTAAAAAAGCAAAGTGAGACACTACTCTTTGTTCAATAAATTTCGGGAGTGTCAGTTTCAAATAATAATTAACCACATAGACATAGAAAACATAGGCATAGTTCAAAATGAAGCACACATAGCATTGTCAAAGGCAATGTTCGATGCTCATGTGAACTCAAACATTCTTACGCCAGGAACCTATGTAAACTATGTCCCCTATGTGGTTGATAAAAAATCAAACTGACCCACTACCTAAATTTCACTGATTGATCAGCAAAGAGTATCGGACAATTTTTAATCTCAAAATCTGCGAAATCAGCGGCGAACCTGTTCCAATCCATGCGCTTCACTGCCTCGGGAATTTGCTATCTTTACGCGCTATGAATATTGATACAATTATTGCCGAAGCCTTCAACGTGCGCGAAGAGAATATTCATGATGACCTGGTGATTACAGAACTTGAGGAGTGGGATTCCATGGCGCACATGTTTTTCATTACCAAAATTGAAGAGCAGTTCGGTATTGATCTTTCGGGCGACGAAATCGAAAAGATGCGTACCGTGAAAGACATCAAGACTATTCTTAACGGAAAAAATATCTCCTGATACGTGGAATTACGCGATGCAAATGTGCTGGTAACGGGAGCAGGCCGGGGAATCGGAAAATTCCTGCTGGAAAACCTGCAGCCCGATGTTCATGCGGTGATCGCTGCCGACCGCGACAGGAATCTCCTGGATGCATTGGGAAGCCTGCCGCAAGCGGCTAAATACGAAATGGATGTCACAGACCCTGATCTCGTGACGCGTGTTGTGCGAAGCATCCAGTCCGAACATCCCGGTATGAATGTGCTGATCAACAACGCAGGCATTATTCACAGCGAACCTTTGTTCAACCTGCTTTCGAAAGAAGACAAGAAGCACAGCGTGGCCAACTGGAAGAAAATTGTTGACGCGAATCTCAGTTCCGTTTTCTACGTGACTTCAAACGTGGTCGAACAGTGGATCGCTGCCAAACAACCCGGGGTGATCATCAACATCAGTTCCATCTCTGCTTCGGGGAATGTGGGACAAACCGCTTATTCCGCCGCTAAGGCCGGAGTGGAAGCCATGACCCGCACCTGGAGTAAAGAACTTGGTATGTTCAAGATCCGTTGTGCATGCATTGCCCCCGGATTTTTTGACACACCTTCCACGCGTGAAAGCCTGAACGACCACATGCTCAAAAAATGGGAAAAGTCGGTTCCGCTTGGACGCCTGGGACAATTGCCTGAATTACTTTCAGCTGTAAAATTCATTATCAACAATGAATATTTCAATGGCAAAGTACTTCAGTTGGATGGCGGATTGACGATCTGATACGCACAGTATGAGCGCATACAATTACAACATCGGTTTGTGTTTCCAGGATGTTACCAGTCGGTTTGGTAACCGCAGGGCCATTGTTGTTTCGGGAATGCCGCTGTCTTACACCGAACTCAATATAGAAGTAAACAGGATCGCTCATTACCTCCTTTTGAAGGGAATGCGGAAAGGACAGGTGATTGCTATCTTCAACAACAAGTCGGCTACTGCCTACGCGTGCATCCTGGCCTGCCTGAAGATCGGAGTGTTGTACACCAACGTCGATTTTACAAGTCCATGGGAACGCGTGCAGAAGATACTGGAACGGTGTAAACCCGTGTTTATCCTGGATGATAATTCCGGCGCGGAAATACTTTCGCATATTCCGGCAAACGCAATTATCAATATCGGAACTGCGTCATTCCAGGAAGAGATTGCAGCAATGGATGCGGGCAATCCTGCCTGTGTGAAAGACATTACGGGCAGCGATCCTGCATACATCATGTTTACGTCCGGGTCTACGGGCTTTCCCAAAGGAGCGGTGATGTCGCACCAGAACGTGATCAACTTTGTCAATTGGGCGCAAGCCACATTCGCGATCACGCACGAAGATGTTTTCACCAATGTGAACCAGATCTATTTCGACAATTCCGTTTTCGATATTTACTGTTCGCTTCTATCGGGCGCTGCACTTGTACCGGTTCACACAGACGGCGTGAAGGATCCGAAGTCGATTGTAAAAACAATCAATGATTCGGGGTGCACAATCTGGTTTTCGGTTCCATCCATGCTCGTGTACCTGCTCACCACCAAAGCGCTCGCCAAAGAAGATTTTACATCGATCCGAAGAGTGCTGTTTGGCGGAGAAGGATTTCCGAAATCGAAATTGAAACAGCTGTTTACCCTGTACGGCGACCGCATGGAATTGCACAACGTGTATGGCCCTACGGAATGTACCTGTATCTGTTCATCGTACAGGATCAGTACAGTTGATTTTGAAAACATGAATGAGTTGGCTCCGTTGGGTTTCCTGGCGCCGAACTTCAGTTATTACCTCATCAGCGAAGACGATGAACATGCGGGCGAGCTGGTATTGGGAGGACCTAACGTTGGGCTTGGCTATTACAACGATCCGGAAAGAACCGCAGCAGCTTTTGTAACACGTCCCGGCCATTTGCATTTTGAGTGGTGTTACCGCACAGGAGATCTTGTGCGTGTGGATGAACACGGACACCTCCATTTCAAAGGGCGCGCCGATAACCAGGTGAAGCACATGGGATACCGCATTGAACTCGAAGAGATCGAAGCGGGGTTCAATGCCATTCCATATGTGAATGAAGTAGGCGTGATCTATGAAAAAATGGGTGAGGGACTTGGACAGATCAAGGCCTTTCTCAGCATCAATGATCCCGCAAAGAAAACGGCAGATCTGCAGGCGGATATAAAAAAGATTTTGCCGGCCTATATGGTGCCTCGCATAATTGTAATTTTGGATAACCTGCCCAAGAATAAAAACGGTAAGATCGACCGGAAACAACTGGCTTTAAATCAACCCGCATGAAGGAACTCGTCATTTTCGGTGTCGGTAAAATTGCAGATGTCGTGTATTACTACGCGAAAAACGAGTGCGGCTTTACGGTTGCTGCGTTTACTGCAGATGCTGCATTTGCCACTGGAAATGGTTTCGACGGGTTGCCGCTCGTACCATTTGAAGAACTCAAGGCAAAATATCCGCCGGAAAAATATGACCTGTTTGTAGCAGTCGGATACCACGATATGAATCGCCTGCGTCAGCAGAAATGTGCGGAAGCAATAGCGATGGGTTATCACCTGGTTTCCGTGGTTAGTCCTCATTCCCGTGTGCCTTCCAACGTAAAGGTTGGAGCGAACTGTTTCATTATGCCTCCCGCCATCGTACATCCGTGTGTGACCCTTGGTGACAACACATTTGTATGGAGCGGAGCTTTGGTTGGCCATCATTCTGAAGTGGGCGCTAATTGCTGGATTACATCAGGAAGCAACATTGGCGGAAATGTTCGCATCGGTGAAAACTGCTTCCTCGCTATGAATGCCACGATAGCGCACAGTGTAAATACAGGTGCCGCCTGCTTTATCGGAGCGAATGCACTGGTGACGAAACATCTTACCGATAAACAAGTCGTGATTGCGGAAAATCATAAACCGATAAAATTGAACAGCGACCAGTTTCTGCGGTTATCAAAGTTTAGTTCCCTGTAATATGCACTGGAACAAAAAAGGATTAGTGTTTGGTCCGTCGAAGGGAACTGACTGGCTTCAATCGCATGCCCAGGTGCCTACGGCATTGGTGAAAGCAGATGAAGGAATTCTTCGCGTTTATTTTGCAACACGGCCTGAGCCCGGAAGGTCCATGACTTCATTCGTCGACCTTGACCTGAACGATCTGTCGCGCGTGAAGTATGTTCACAACGATTTTATTCTGCCGGTTGGAAGACCGGGAACGTTTGACCAGCACGGGATCATGCCATCGAGCGTGGTTGAACATGAAGGCCAGGTGTACCTGTATTATAGCGGCTGGTCGAGAAGTGCGGGTGTGCCGTACAACAATTTTACCGGCCTTGCGATCAGTTCCGACGGAGGTAAAACATTTGTGAAACATACAGAAGCTCCCGTGCTGGAAAGAAATTCGCGCGAACTGTTTTCGGCCACTTCACCCAATGTACTCCGGGAAGGGGGCCACTGGCACATGTGGTATTGTTCCGGAACAAACTGGCACGAAGTGAATGGGAAGTTCGAGCATACGTACGATATCAAATACGCCAGCTCTGCGGACGGAAAAAAATGGATTCAAAATGGACTTCCGGTGATCAGGCAGAAGAATGAGTTTGAAGCCATAACCAAACCTGCTGTAATCCGTATGAACGGAACGTATCACATGTGGTATTGCTACCGGGGCAGTGAAGATTTCAGGAACGGGAAGCAAAGTTACCGCATCGGTTACGCACAGTCGAAGGATGCCACGAACTGGGAACGGATGGATGATCAATCGGGGATTGATGTTTCCGCATCGGGGTGGGATTCGATGATGATCGCATATCCCGAGATTGTGCGGATCAATGACAGAATGATTATGTTGTATAACGGTAACCATTTCGGAATGGAAGGATTTGGTTACGCAGAACTTATATATTAGCGAAATGGCACACAAAAAGGATTATGTTACCGGAACAATGGAAACCCGGAAGTTTGAAGACCGGAAGGAACCTTACTACAAGGGACTCCAGAAGATCAAAGAACTGAATTACGAAACGGAAGATTTCATTCACTACTTCCCCTGTTTTACCGGTCACATGACGCTGGCGCGCTACCTGTCGCTCAATGAATGCTACCAGAAAACAATGGGCCTTGCCGGTCACATTGCAGAAGTAGGCATTTACAAAGGCGCGGCGTTGCTGTTTTTCGCCAAGCTCACGCAGATCTACGAACCGAACACGTTGACCCAGGTTCACGGATTTGATTGGTTCATGGGCAATGCTCCTTCGGAGAACGAAAAAAATATTGTTGCCGGTTCTGATGCCGAATCTTACGAGCGTCTCATGGAACTGATCCATGCGCAGCAGTTGCAAAACACCGTGCTCGTGCACAAGCTGGACGCGACCAAAGAACTCGACGCCTTCTTCGAAGCGCATCCGCACCTGCAATTCAAAATTGTATTTCTCGACGCCGGAATGTATGAAGTGGTGAAAGCCTGTCTGCCACATTTCTGGAACAGGCTTACGAAAGGCGGAATACTGATCCTCGACCAGTTCAACTTTGAAGTGGCACCGGGAGAAACACAGGCCGTTGTAGAATTTTTCAAGGATAAAGAAATCAGGACCTTCCCGTACGGGTGGATGCCTACCGCTTACATTGTAAAATAATGACTGCACCCGATTACACGCTGACAACGGACCGTTTGCGTCTTGAGCTGCTCAAGCCTGGTGATGCGGAAGCATTGTGGCCTTTCGTCAGTGATCCTGCAGTATCGGAGCTGATGTCGTGGGAGGCGCACACGAGCATGGAAGAAACCGTTGCATTTCTCGCGGCTGTTGACGTGTCGTTCAAAGCTGGTCGTGCCGTATCGTGGGGCATTTACCTGGAAGGAAAAATCATCGGCGTGTTTTCTGTGATCAGCATTCACCGGAAACAC
>DATHKF010000553.1:0-4613 GCA_035489505.1 Bacteroidia bacterium
CACGTATACGTTTTCACGGGATTGTTCATGCTCTACGGCGCATTGAAAGGAAGAAGTAAATCGGGTTACCTCGCCTGCGTGGTTTTTGTCCTGATGCCGTTGCTGTTCATTTTTATTCAGCCAGAAGCTATGGGAATCTCCGACTGGGCACGACGGGATTACACGCAGTTTGAAGCCTTGAATATTTACATGCTCAGTCTCTGGGACAGCAACCTGTATGCATTTCCTCCAACTACTCAAGGTGGACTAGACACGATCATCAGCGGAATTTACAATTCAACCCTGGGCGTTACATTCATGCGTTTCATTGCGTTTGCGTATACGTATCACTATCTCAACTGGTTTGCAAAAACATCTGTCATCAAGTGGCACAATGTTCCCAAAAAACGCCTTGCAGTGATTCTCGTGTTGTGGATTGCTTCGGTTGGTTTTTACCTGTACGACTATAAACTGGGTTTCAACGTTTTGTTTTTGCTCAGCTTCCTGCATGTATTTCTTGAATTTCCATTAAACCATGTTACATTCATGGGTATATTCACCGAGGCCAGATCAATTATCAGTGGCAAAAAGCCGGAGCCTCAAGTCGTAAAAGAAAAAAAACGTTGAGTCATTTTATATTCAGGAATGTTCTCCCTGCCCACGAAGAACAATTGATGAAAGGAAATTTCATCGTCGTATTGCAAACTGTAAGGGTTCCACCGCATTTGCTGATTGCAGTGAACGGAAAATCGTGGTCGATTTCGGTATCCGGGCAATTGCCCGCGGAACCGCTCGAGAAATTGTTCGCATACATTCTTCGGAAAAAAATCCCTACTATTTTTTCAGAACTGATCCTTCCTGATCACGTGAGCGCGGCTGAATTCTGCGTGATGCTGGATCGTGCTGTATCGAAATACCCGGAAGTGCACGAGAACGAAATCTCCTGCCTGCATCCGATCCGAGAAGTGGCTGCAGAAGTGTTCGGGGAAGCTGCCAATGAAGCGCAGTTTATTTTCGAGTTGATTCCGGCCATTGAGCATGCGAAAGGAATCGGAAGGCATTACGGAATGTACATCGATGAGTATCTCGACAGCGAAGGAAACCTGGCGATGCCGGTTTATACTTCCGATGATGTGGCGCGGGCTACGGTTGAAGCGGCCCGGCAATACGCTGAAAACAAGGAATAAACTAGCGCAAAAGTTGCCGCGGATTTCGCTGATTGCGCAGATGCGTCACTTGCTAAAAAATTTTGAATTGATTTGATCCGCTTCACGCATTGATTTGTGAATCAGAGCGCCAAGCGATCATTAATTTTTTAAGAATTGCATTAAGTATGGTATCTGCGAAATCTGCGCAATCTGCGGCAAAGAATACACGGATGATGATGGTGCCGGCCTTCGGATTGAAACTAACATACTATCGAAATAGTGTACTCCTTGTATAGAGAAATTGAATTCCTAACTTTAGCGTTATGACGCAGATTCAACTTTTGCTTGGTGAACGGATTCGTCTCCGCGCACTGGAACCCCACGATGTTGATACGCTGTACAAATGGGAGAATGATTCCACCATCTGGAAAGCCAGCAATACAACTACTCCGTTTTCAAAATTTGTTCTCGAACAATACATTGCTTCATCGCACATGGATCTGTACGCGAACAAACAATTGCGCCTGATGATCACGAACCGTGAAGGGAAGGACGTCGGCTGCATCGATCTCTTTGAATTTGACCCGCATCACCAGCGTGCCGGAATCGGTATCCTGATTGCGAGCCAGGAAGACCGCGGCAAAGGATACGCATCTGAAGCGCTCACGGTGCTCATTCAATATTGCTTTCATCAATTGCATTTGCACCAATTGTTTTGTTCTGTGACTGTCGACAACCAGGAGAGCGTTTTGCTTTTCCAGAAACACAAATTCACGATTACCGGAATCCGCAAAGACTGGATCCGCGTAGGCGATGCATTTGTCGATGAACTGCTCATGCAACTGGTCAGAAAAGGACATTAACGCGTAAATAAATTCACTCATGGTTTTTGTATGGAGGGGCTTTGGCCTCATTGTTCCGATTTTCTTTTTCATTTGCGCGTGGATCGTTTCATTGTTTTACGATGACACCCGGCTCGGGAACGCTTCGTTCATGGGATGGAGTTGTTTCTATGCATCCATGGCGTTGCTCTTGCCTGGCCTTGGTCTGTGGGGCGGAACGGAAGAAGAAGACGGCACCCGCAAAAAACACGATTTCTTTTTCCTTCCCGTAGCGATCTGGGCGGTGGGCCTCGGAATACTTTCTGCGGTCGTATTGTTCAGTCGCGATGATGTTCCCGAAGAAAACGTTGTTGCCGGAAAAGCAGATTCTGTGAAAGAAGAAGTGTTGTTGTCGCGGACACTTAACATCCTGAATTCATCCGACGACACGCTTTACTGTTCGATCTCCAATGAGAAAGGAATGGCTAAAAGCATCATGGTGGAGCCTCACATCTGGGAAGAGCGCACGCTGGACGAAGGAAGCTATTTGTTTTATTGCATGGATCGCAACGATGAAATCGTATTCCGGTTGCCCAATGAGGAAATTGTAAAACAAAGCGGGAAGTGTGTATCTGTCAAAGGGAAAGACGGAATGTATTCACAGCGCATTTTCGGGCCGCCTACTGAATCCAAATCAGATTATGATGATGTCTGGCTTGTTTTGGACGGAAGCCGCGATATCATGCAAATTGATGTGACTGAATTGTGTACAGGTACAAGAACTTCTGCTGAAGTGAAAAAAATGGATTGGAAAGCGAATCTCGATACCGTTTACGATGGAAGCGATCTGATCGAACCGGACCTTTGGCCGTATAAGAATGGTGGAAAAGTCACCGTACTCGAACCCGGTGATGACCTTCCGAAAACTATCGCGCGAGGTGAAAGAGTCTGGCTGCTGATTTCGGTTCCGAAGGATAAAGAAATTACCAGCGAGTACATTGGTGGACGGCTTGCGGGCGCGTACTATGAAGAATGAGAATACGCGGAGTTGTCATATTGCTTGCTGTTGTTACCTGCGTATTCTTCGCAGTCTATTCCTGCGGGAGCGATTCTGAACCGGTAACGGCGGAGACGAGTAAATACCTGAATCATTCGGATACGGCGTATTACGTGGGCATGGATCAATGCCGCTCGTGCCATGAAGACATTTACCAGACCTTCATTCACACAGGGATGGGACAATCATTCGACTCGGCCACGCAAACCAAATCAGTGGCGCATTTCGGAAAAGAGGCACTGATCTACGACAAGTACAAAAACTTCTGGTACGAGAGTTACTTCCGCGATTCGGTAATGTACATCCACGAGTTTCGTCTTGATGGAAAAGACACCACGTATTCGCGCACCGAAAAAGTGCAGTACATCGTGGGTTCCGGTCAGCATACGAATTCGCACATGTACAGCGTGAACGGATTCTTTTTCCAGATGCCAATGACGTATTACGCGCAGGATGGAAAATGGGATTTACCTCCGGGATTTGAAGCAGGATACAATTCCCGTTTCACCCGTAAGATCGGTTTGGAGTGCATGAGCTGTCACAATTCACTACCCGAATTTGTGATGGGCTCGGAGAATAAATACGAATCGGTTCCCAATGGAATCGGGTGCGAACGTTGTCACGGGCCGGGTTCTATTCACATGCAGGATAAACTGGCCGGCAATAAAATTGACACGTCAAAATATATCGATTACACGATCGTGAATCCCGGAAAACTGTCGCCGGAACTGCAGTTCGACGTTTGTCAACGCTGTCATTTGCAAGGCAACGCGGTATTGAAACCCGGAAAATCATTTTTCGATTTCCGTCCGGGCATGGAATTAAATACGGTCATGACAGTCTTCATGCCGAAGTATGAAGGAGCAGAAGACCAGTTCATCATGGCCTCGCATGCCGAACGTTTGAAGATGAGTCCGTGTTTTCTCGTGACAGAACAAAACCGTTCAGCACATGCAGATTCGTTACGCCCGTACAAAAACGCAATGACCTGTGTGACCTGTCACGATCCGCATGTCTCTGTGAAAGAAACCGGTGACGTTACCTTCAACGCGGCCTGCACGAATTGTCATCAAGGAGGCAAAAGCAAACTCGTGAAATGCGGCGATACGCCGGAACACATTGCTGCTGCCGGAAACAACTGCGTGTCGTGTCACATGCCGCGTACAGGTGCGATTGATATTCCGCACGTAACGGTACACGATCATTTCATCCGCAAACCATCGCCCGAAGGAACCATTAAAGAAGCCGATAGCATTGCAAAATTTCTCGGGCTGTACGCGGTGAATGAAAAAAATCCGGCGCGCGAAATTATCGCGAAAGCGTATTTGCAGCAGTACGAAAAGTTTGATCATTCCACGTACCTGCTCGATTCTGCAGCGAAATATCTGCCGGCACAAACGGAAGCGCAGAAGCGAATGAACTTCAGCGACCTGGTCCATTATTATTTTCTTCGCGGAGATTACAATTCCATGAAAAGTTTTGTGAACTCCGTGGATAGAAAATGGATCATGGATTCGTTGCTGGTGAATAAAGCGTTCGATAATTTCGATGCATGGACGGCCTATCGGATTGGCGAAGCATTTTTCAATAGCGCCGATGCCGTGACCG
>DATHKF010000554.1:0-6376 GCA_035489505.1 Bacteroidia bacterium
CTCTTGGCCAGGACACCCGGCACCCGTTAGCGAGGTAGGCGAATGAAAATCGAGAGCCCGGTAAAGAACTAAGCCGGCAAGGGTTTTGAACAACAAATGTCGATATGAAATTTTTGAAAGCAAAGAGCTAGACCAATATGAAATAGAAAAAGCCCGGAGTTAGCGCACTTTGTATTTAAGAAAGTAAACCACTAGTACACCTCAGGTAATTGTCCTGGACTCGTCTTTTGGAATTCCCAGGCACTGCGAAATAGATCTCTGATATTTTCTTTCCTATCGAGCCACTGAGTAACGACTTTTTTGCCTTATGTATCCTGAAACACTTCTGACGACCTCACACGAGAATAACGTGCAATTCTAAAATGTTGCGCTTCACTCAAACGCCGACCCCAACTTAAACATCGGCAGATACATCGCCACCAGGATCACAGCCACCATCACACCCAGAAACATGATCATCAATGGTTCAATGATACTTCCCAGCACGGAAGTTTCATGCTCGATTTCATCAGAGAGCTGAACGGATAGTTTTTCAAACATCATGTCGAGTTGGTTCACTTCTTCGGCAACGCGGATGAGCGAGACCATGCGTTTCGGGTAGACCGGAAATTTTGAAAGACTTTCGTGGAGTGATGTTCCTGCGAGGATGTCGCGGCGGATCGTTTCCAGCGAATGTTCGATCGGATAAAATCCAGCCATCTTCTGCACGAGATCTAAAGCATCGGTGAGATTTGTTTTCGATGCCAGCAGAAGATGCATCGCGTGTGCAAAACGTTCGACATACACCTTCTGAGTTATTTTTCCGATGTACGGAATGCGCAGAACGAGTGCAGAAGAAATTTTCCGGAACCGGCTGTGTTTGCGCTGACTCCAGCCAAGTACGATGAGAGAAATAATACTGAGCAGGATCCATAATCCATAATCCTCCATCGCGCCTGAAGCGGAGATGATCCATTTGGTGATTCCGGGTAATTCCGTTCCAAAACGGGCAAGCATATCTGCAAACATGGGCACCACAAACCGCAGCATGAAACCCACAGCGAGCAAAGCAATAACAATGACGATAAGCGGGTAGGAGAGTGCACTTGTTACTTTTCGCTTCTGTTTGATTTTCTTCGCATAATACTGCGCAAGGTCCTTCAGTACGGCACTCATTCGTCCGCTTTCTTCGCCGATTCTCAGGCTGTAAAATTCGTACCTGGAAAATTTACCCGTTTGCTCAATAGCTTCGGGCAACGTACGTCCGGAAACAATACTGTCGAGTATTGCACGGAACAACGTTTTTTCTTCTTTCTTTTCCGCTTCCGATTCGAGAAGCTCAAACGCCGTGCGGATATCGATGCCCGCCACGAGCAATGTGTGCAGCTCGCTATAGAAACGTTCTTTCTTCCGGTCGTTCATGGAAGAACCGAAAATTTTAATGTCACGATTGAGAAACTCCAGGATGCCCGGAGTCTTTTGTGCCGGGGAGTTTTTTCGCTGCGGAATGTTGCTGATGTCTATCATCGCGTGCTGTTATTTTCAATTAAAGACCGCGCATCGACTGGCTTTTTCAGAATGATTTCTTCTTGACGCGTTTCGGTTTTCAATTTCAAAAGCACCTGGTCAAGTGCAACTTCGGAATCACCAATGGGTTCACCGTTCACAAAACCTTCGCACGCGTTGATCGTTACAAAGAAGGTGTCGATGTGCTCACCGGTTTTCCGGAGTGTGTATGATTCCTGAAAATGGTAGACAGCTTCGTCCATGCGCAATTCAAAAGGCGACAGCAAAAAAACAGGGGTGTTGTTTTGAAAATCACTCATGAGCCTGCTGTGGAATAGGGACAGTTCTTCATTCATTTTTGTTTTCTCCTGGTAAACGCAGGCTTGCTTTGCGATGATGTGATACGCGGAGAACGTTGCACCCAGCACGATTGTACTCACGATCATGCCGATCAGCAATTCGAGGAGCGTAAAACCTTTTAACCGGATGTCAGCGCTGGATGAGCTCATGGTATTCGGATAAAAGTTTCCCCTCGGGTGCAACGGCTTTCAGTTCGAGTTCGTGCACGTGTTTCGTGTTGCTGTACGGTCTCACGCGACGATGAATGATGAACTCTTCGCATGAAATGTCTTCGTCGATCAAACGATTTTCTGCTTTGCATTTCTGCGCTTCCGTTTGCAGCCTGATCCGCGCCAATGTCTGCAGCGAGTTCCCGGAACTTCCGATGACCGTGGAGAACACCATCATGGCAATGCCGAAGCAAATCATGATCACGATCATGGAAAAAACAGATTCAACCAGGACGTATCCCGGGAGACGGTTTTTCATTCGTACTGTTTTTATTCCAGCCATTGTACAACAGATTTTATTCCATTTTTCTGCGCACACAGCAGTGACCCCACAAAATGGACAGGACATTTTGAGCGGTCTATTGCAGCGTTCATCAAATAATTCTCATACACGGCAGAGTTTGTTTTCAGTACGAACTTTGAACAGGTCACGCTTCCGAGAACAGTCCCTTTGAGATCGATGAGATCGGAACTGTAAACGGATCCATGTACCTGCACATCTTTTCCAATGGAGACCGTTGCGTGTTTTCGAAAATCGTCTCCGGTTGTGTATGCGAAAATATCGCCGGTGATTTCGGTTTGCTCATCAATCAGTAACACCGAAAATTCCGGCGATGTTTTTCCCGTGCAGAGTGCGAGTACAGTCGGATACCGGAGCAGGATTTCTTTGCCCACGATGAGCGAATCGCGCGCAATGGCCTGGAATTGTCCTTCGGTATGTGCTTCGATTTCAATTCGTGGCGCAACGAGAATGATATTTTGCAGATGCACAGTTTTTTCAATGAAGATTGACACAGACGAGATGATGCAGATTTGTCCGGAAAGAAATTGCCTCGATATCCGAATGGGACGTTGTTCGGAAACGATCAGGGGTTTCCCGCAGAAGCTGTACGAAACGCTGTCGAGTGATTGAAGTGTTTCCAGGGAAATGACAGAATCACCTTCGGTTGCGATGCAGGCGAACAGTTTTTCAACTTCATTCACCCGTAATGTGTTGCACGGCGGAATGAACCGCTCCGAATTTTCGACAGGTCCGTACACCAATTGTGTTCCGCAATAGCTGCTTCCTTCAATGTATGCGCGTTCTACTCCCGACCGCGGCAGGTAACACCTTCCACGCAGCTGTGTATTACCTGTCACGGATAATGGACGATCCATGTCGGCAAGCCACAATGCAAATGCATCAGCGGGATCTGGTTTGTTTCCGACCAGCGCAATCCGCACGTTGAATTGATTTCCGGAATGTGCACGTGCTATGCAAACATCGAATGCGCCCCATGTTTTTCGCTGGAGCAGCACGGAATCTTTTCCTCGCCCGAACAGATCGACGTCCTGTTCTTCGGTAAAATCATTTTCTGCTCCGCACAACAACGCAATTCCGGATTCGACATTGCGTACGAGTTCTTCGTTCACCATGTCGCGACGAATGGAGAGCCTGCTGAAATGCTCTGCGAGTAAAACGGAGCATGTGAGCATGGCTATGAGAATACTGATCACGAGCGCATAAAAAAGCGATCCTCCATGCAACCGAAGCGGATTGCTTTTGGTTACTGAGCCTTCAGGAAATTGAAATTTAAATAACCACGGCGACACGGCGTCACGGCGCACTGCTTGTTTGTTTTCCGTGTCGGCACGGCGGACGTGGCAAATCGCTTCGCGATTTAATCTGTTAACCGAAACATGTTTGTGTAACAATATCACGAAGTGATATTTGCCAGCGCCGTGCCGACGCGGGTAATGGTTGTCAAATATTGAGCGCTGTGTCGCCGTGTCGGAGCCTGTCCCGACGCAGGAAGGATGGTTTATTTTTGCACGCATAAACAAGTCATGATTTGGCACTGCTTGTGCTGATGAGATATGTCCTTTGTTTTTCTGCACAGTTCAACGTCTTCTGTCGTTCTATTCTGGTAATTTCTTTTCCTTCGTTTTCCACCGGAAAATATCTCTCAATTTCTTTTTGGTCTTTTTCTCTTTTTGGGAAGCCCCTTTCCTTTTAGTGCTATCAGCGTTTTTTGCTTTTTTATTTTTCGGGTTCAGTGAATCCTTTTTCATCTTTCTTTTCCCGACGGTTACAGAATCCTGATTTTTCTTTTCCTTTTTTATCAACGTTTTTTTATTGGAGGAATCGGAAGGTTGCTTTTTCGGCGGAACAATATGCCCTTTTTTGTAGCGAATAACGCTGTCGGATTTTTCTTGACTAAAAAATGTAGTTTTTCCGTGTCGCGCTCCATTCCTGTAATATATTCGCAACAGAAGTTTACCTGAAGGGTCGTAAACTTCATAAGCTCCATCCAGTTTTCCGCGGGAATAGTGAAACGTTTCATGTATGGCGCCTGTTGAATACCATGTTTTCCATGTGCTTGTTTTCACGCCATGATCAAATTCTCCCTGGCTGCGGAGATTGTGATCAGGATAGAACGACGTGTATTTTCCGTGAAGTAATCGACCGGAGAAACCATTTTCGGTGGAGTGAATCGAATTGTTGCCGTACCAGTAATAAATCCGGCCTTCTCTCGTTTTTGTGGATGTCCCTGCATTCAGCGTGTAGGCTTTGACGGAGGAATCAGGAGTGTTAATGTAAATCGGAGAAGTGGTAAGCTTGTGAAAGTTAGTCCGGCCATGACACAGCGTGCCTGTTGAAATAAGAAGTGAAAAGTAAATGAGCCATTTCATGTTTTCAGAATAATGTAGAGTAAATATAGATTCAGTGATAGCGATTTATACAAACGAGTTCATGAGCGTGATAGTGAAACCTTTTTTGGAATGTTAAAATCTGACCAGATACCACACCTGTCGCACACGTTTATCAATTCATTTGGTGCGTTTATGAATTTCCGCTTGACTTCGCGAACTATGTAGCCGTACTTTCGTAAATAAGAGTGCATCCCTGCTCGAGAATCTTAATTAACCCTGCAGTCGTCCCCCGCTGATCAGATTGCATTTTCTCGGAAAGAACATCATAGCATAAGGCCGTATACACCGTGACCCTTCGGTATAATACGGATCGTCCCCGTACACTTTTTTAGTGTGCAGGTGTGATCCGTATACTGAAGTATTATGTTTTTTTTATTTGAGTATATGAATGACGGATCATAACAAAAGGTTTAACGATTTAAACGCTACCAACGCATGAAATCAATCACAATTAACCAATTGGTACAGCAGTACTCCGCAGAGGATCACCTGGTGGTAGCAGAGCGTGAGGTCAGGCACATTTTGCAATGCGCTAAAATTATCCGGCTTGAAGCAGAGGGATCGTACACGGTCATTTATTTTACCGACCGGAAGCCAATTATTTGCAGCAAGTACCTGCGGCTGATTGCCGAGCGATTGAATCCGAAATCTTTTTGCAGGACACACAAGTCACATGTGATCAATCTCCAGGCGATGAAATCGTATGAAGAAGGTCGTGGTGGATATGTGATCATGA
This sequence comes from Bacteroidia bacterium, assembly GCA_035489505.1. Classification (GTDB taxonomy): domain Bacteria; phylum Bacteroidota; class Bacteroidia; order Palsa-965; family Palsa-965. The sequence goes on from DATHKF010000554.1 coordinate 5,485, forward strand.
ATGATGGTACGAAGATTACCGTGTCTGTGCGGCGCAAGGCAGCGTTCATGGAAACGCTTCACACGTATGCTGCAACACTCGCACGTTCATAAACCCGTGTACCGCGTTCGTCAAACCATCCTGCACGATCACCAATTGTATGATTCACGCTGGAAGTTTGTTCTGTTTCTTGCAGGTATCTAACACTTTTGAAGATGAATTATTCACTGAAGAAAAAAGTAAAAGGATTCACGCTCACTGAGCTTTTGGTGGTGCTCGCGATTATCGGGATACTTCTCCTGATTGCGTTGCCCAACCTGATGCCGCTGATCAGCAAAACGCGGAGCACGGAAGCGAAGCAGAACCTCGCGTATATCCACAGCCTGGAAAAATCCTGGTACATGGAACATTCAAAATACTCTCCGGACCTGAAGGAGTTGGGTTTTGAATTGGACAACAAGGAGGAGGCGCAGTACAGGTACGAAATTGTTTCGTCGGGCCCGACATTCAAAGCGGTTGCAACGGCATTGACAGATTTCGATAACGACGGACAGATCAATGTATGGGAAATCGATCAGTCGAAGAATCTCAAAGAAGTAACACCCGACTGATATGGAACTCGCTGGAAATATCGTATCCATGTTTTTGATCGGTCTCATGTCGTGGCAGGACTTCAAAACGCGAAGCATTACAGCATGGCTGTTGCCTGCGATCGGAGTTTGTTTTTTGATTGGAGAAATTTCCTGTGTATCGGGAGATGTCCTGCTGAGCAATTCCATGATCAACTGTTCGCTTCTCGCTGTGCAATTTTTCCTTTTGTGGATGTGGATTTCTGCGCGGCACAAAAAATGGATAAATATTGTGGACACACAGATCGGGTTGGGCGATATTCTTCTGCTCGTTTGTCTCACAC
>DATHKF010000555.1:0-2622 GCA_035489505.1 Bacteroidia bacterium
CGCTTACAACTTAATGACATTGGGCTTAAGCCCCCGGCAATGAACAGTCCTAAACATTCAACCGCTTAAGCGGTTTTCAAAAATCCCTAATGGCCAAACTGAGACACTACCCCGGAATCCAATCTCTCCCACTTTATTAAACCTTTCCTCCGCTCGGGCGTCTTACCTTCAAACCTGAAAATCAAAATCCATGAAAAGACTTTTTCTCCCCGCAGCCTTGTTGCTTTTCGGATTCGCACCGATGCAGCTTGCTGCACAAACCGAAGACTCACTGGGCCTTCCCGGCGATAATCTCGACCTCTCCGGTGTTCTTGAGCTTTTCAAAAATGCATCCTCTATGGAGGATTTTGAAAAAGCAATCAATACAGAAACCAACCAGGTAAACAACATGGACCTGGATGAAGACGGAAATGTGGATTACATCAAGGTCGTTGATCATTCCGACAGCGGTACTCACGCCATCAGCCTGCAGATTGACATCGATGAAAAAGAATCGCAGGACGTAGCCGTGATCGAGATTGAAAAAACAGGCGATGAAACCGCAGACCTGCAAATTGTCGGCGACGAAGAATTATACGGCAAAGATTACATCGTTGAACCAGCCGAAGAAGAAACGAAAAAAACAGAAGACAAGTTCACGTCAGATTTTTCAGCGCATCCAATCGTTATTGTAAATGTCTGGGGATGGCCCTGCGTACGTTACGTGTATGCACCAGCGTACGTAGTTTGGGTTTCTCCGTGGCACTACCGTCATCATCCACCCTATTGGAGACCGTGGCGACCGGTTGCATGGCGTGTGCATCACGGACGCGTTGTGCGTTACCACCACCACTGCAGAGTTGTGCATGTACATCGCGTGCACAGAGCGCACAGGGCATATCACCGTCATCGCGTGCATTCTCCCGGCTATCATCAGCGGAATGCTGGTCATCGCAATGGACACGGTGACGGGCAGAGAAACGGTGGCGGCCGGAAAGGCAATCCGGGTGGAAAAAAAGGTGGCAATCACCGCGGTGGAAGAAGATAGTACAGTTGGTGGTTTATTGATGTTTGCAGAAAGCCATTCTCTTTCCAGGAGAATGGCCTTCCTGTTTTCCGTATTTAGTGAAAAGAGGTCTTACCGTCTGCAACTTCACCCAAGGCGTCGAATATTTCCGGAAACACTCTTCAATTGCAGGAAATTTGAATCGTGAATGATTAAATCAAATCTCAATAAGAACTGCAATCATGAAAAGCATCAAAGAAATTTCCCTGACCGTTTGTGTAGTTGCTGCGATAGGCTTTACCATGTGCGGCGATTCTGCCAAAGCAGATAAAACCGGAAAAGCAGGCGACAATCTCGACCTCTATGCCGTATTAAATCTCCTGGAGAAATCTTCTTCCCCGGAAGCATTTGAAAAATCACTGAACGATAAAACGGTTGCGGTCAATAACCTCGACCTGAATGAAGATGGCGAGACGGATTACATCCGTGTAGAAGACAAACAGGTAGGCGATGCACACGTTTTCGTTCTGCAGATTCCGGTTGAATCGGGCAAAGCGCAGGACGTAGCCGTTATTGAAATCGAAAAAAAGGGAGAGAAAGAAGCGCACATTCAGATCATCGGTGATGAAGCCCTCTACGGAAAAGATTTTATCGTAGAGCCCGCGCCGGTGGAAAGCCAGGCTGCATTGCTTGTGGTGGCTACCACAGAAACAGTAAACGTTTGGGCGTGGCCGTTTGTGACCTACGTATATTCTCCGGCATACGTTGTTTATGCGTCTCCATACCGGTATGAATATTATCCTGTTTATTGGGAGCCATGGCCGGTGGTGACTTATGACGTTTACTATCCCGTGGTCGTGACACATCACAAACACTATCACCGTTCAGATGGCTATCGTTTCGTGAATGTGCACGAACATTACAACGCACATTACAGAACTACCACACACTTCGTATACAGTGAAAAAAATCACGGAGTGAAAGCGCCAAAAGGCCATGGCGGGAACTGGAATAAACACGACAACGGAAATGATGGCGGCGGAAAGAAAAACGACAACGGTGGCGGATCACCGGGCGATCGGACAAATGATCACGGCAACAAAGACAATGGCGGTAACCACAAAGACGGCAAAGGCGGAAACAACGACAAGCACGATCAGGGTGGAAGCGACAAGAAGAACGACAAAGGTGGAAGCGATAATAAAAAGAACGACAACGGCGGAAACGACAACAAGAAGAATGACAATGGTGGCAAGAACAAGTCACCAGGAAATGATCAGCATAAATCGCCGGACAAGAAACAGGACAATAAGCAGTCGCCAAAGCAACCCTCCGGCGGAAATAACAAAGGCGGCGGAAAAGGTGGCAAACACAAATAATCTTCACCGCATTTGACCGGTGTAGCCCAGTCGTTTACCTCTTTAATGCCCCAAATCTTTACTTCAACGGGCAATGAGCCTTTTAGATCGAATTTAAGTTCAGCCGTAAGGAAACAAAACCTAATTTTGGCTCGCTGAACTTAAATTCTTTTTCATGACCCGATTTCTCCTTCGCATCGCGATGATTGCCCTCGCGCTTGCTCCAGTTTGCCTTGATGCGCAGACCAAAACCAACAAAGTAACCGTCCTCGACGGGCC
>DATHKF010000556.1:0-7986 GCA_035489505.1 Bacteroidia bacterium
GAAAATCACGCCATCGTTTCATGATGCAGGACGTTTCAGTGAAGGCCTGGCCTGTGTTCAGCCATTGCTGGCCATCGACAATCGATGTACTGTTTCGTCGCAGGTAAGCAGGTCCGATTATTATCACCGTCACAACCTGAACCCGCTGGATGATATTTCTGAGGAACTCACAGAGCTGGCGTACGTGATGGATCACTATGCGGATTCTTCGGCGTGGATACAACGTTACTGGGGTTATACCGATGTAAACGGCAAGGTGGTTATCCCGGCGAAGTTTGATTTCGCGTTGCCTTTCTCGAATGGACGGGCGTACGTCCGTTACCGCGGAAAATGGGGAGTGATCGATAAAACCGGGAAATGGATTTTTGCACCGGTGATGGACCTTCCGTGGTACATGTCTTCCGAAGTTGACCTGTTCATGCGCGGCGTTACGCGCGATCGTGAAATCCCCTGGTACTTCGAGGAGGATTACGATCAGATCCGCACCAATATATATTCGTTCTGTGAAGGAATGGGCGTGGTGTTTTACAAACAGCATTACGGTTACATCGACACGACCGGAAAAATTATTGTATCGCCGGTGTACGATAATGCAGAGCCATTCAGTTTGGGTCGCGGCGCTGTTAAGCACCAGGATTTTTACGGATACGTCGACCGCAATGGAAAAGAAATTATTGCATTGAAGTATGTGCAGGCAGCGCCCTTCGGATCAAACGGACTTGCACGTGTATCCATTAGGGAACAAATCCGTTCGGAAGAACAAACGTACCAGTACGATATCGAAGCGTACGACTATTACATGTATAACGAAGATGTCTATGGTTTCATTGATACAGCGGGCGCGTTTGTGATCAAAGCGGAGTTCCAGTACGCACATGATTTCAGCGAAGAACTTGCGCTCGTCACGAACAAGCAGGGCCAAAAAGGATTCATTGATCAGCGCGGTAAATTTGTTGTTCAACCGCAGTATCGTTTGGCTTCGGATATGGTGAACGGGTACGCCATGGTGGTTAAGGGATTTGAACAGGCGCATTTTATCAATGCCAAGGGAAAAGAAGTGGCGCCTTACACCGACAACATGCCACCTCCATACACCAGGCAATTAATTCCTGCCACTGGTGCGGATGAAAGAAAAGGTTACAAGAAAAGTGGAGAAGACTGGACGATCAAGCCGGTATTTGAGTCGGCGTGGGATTTTTATCCGGTGGAGTAGGGAAGGAAGATAGTAAGAATTGCCACGAAGTCACGAAGACACAAAGCTGCACGAAGGTTATTATCCAATATCGCAGGAACGGAAAACGGTTGAGACCGTTTGACAAACTCGCCGCCTCAACGTTTGGTAACCAAACTGAGCCACTATCAACATTTCTTTGTGCTGCTTAGAGACTTTGCGTCTTTGTGGCAAAAAAAACTACCCCTTAAAATTCCCGTTCACGATCACTCTCAAACACCCCGGCACCACTTTAATATCCAGCACCGCACCCAACTCAGCCGGTTCTCCATCATGATGTGCCGCGCCTTCTTCCGAACGGATGATCTGAATTTCTTTCGCTGTAAACGTTTCGATAAACTTCGATGTATGCGTTTTCTTCCGGAACATTTTAGCCGCTATTCCGGCCAGGTTCCACCAATGAAAAGGCTTGAGGATAACTACGCGCAATTGTCCGTCGGTAACCGAAGCTTCGGGTGCAATCCACGCATCGTTTCCGTATTGCCCTGCGTTTGCTGTGGTGATCAGGAAAGCATCGCGGTGAATTGTTTTTCCATCGAGGCGGATCTCGTAACGCTCGGAACTGTAGTTTGCGTATTCGCGCAAAGTCAGTTTCGTGTAGGTCCAGAATCCACGCTTGGAACTTTCCGCAAATAATTTTCCGATGCGCGCATCGAAACCCGTTCCGGAAGTGCAGAAAAAATCGTGACCGTTTACAATGCCTTTATCGATTGCACGAACGGTTCCGGTTTCAAGCAGCTTCATCGCGCCGGGATAATCGAGTGGCACACCCAGGTGACGCGCCAGCCCATTGCCCGAACCAAACGGAATTATTCCGAGCGCAACAGGTGATCCGCTCAGTGCCGATGCGAGTTGGCTCACGGTTCCGTCTCCGCCAACGGCAACGCCAATGTCGAATCCGCCATGAACGACCTTCCCGAAAATTTCATCGCGGTCTTCCACTTTGTTCCATTCGAAAATGGTGGCTTCATACGAATCGGAGAGAAGACTTTTGATCAAAGCAACACGGTCTGTTTTCCGGTCGCTTCCCGATTTTGGGTTAATCACAAACGCAATGCGTTTTTTCATAAAGTAAAATTACGAAGACATATTCGAATCACGCAGGCAGAATTTCCTTTTCTCCGCCTGTAACGTTGCCCGTGGTATTGATCGCTGCTTTCAGTTCGCGGACAAACAACGTTTCTGCCTGTTGTTCCCATTGACGAAAGTCGAGCGATTTGGAAGACCACGTGGGCAACCATTCGAGGAAGCGCGAGATTTTGAATGAGCGGTCGTAGATGCCTGCGCCAGCACGCAAGGCATCAACCGCGTTGCAGAGTTGTTCGAAGTGGCCTTCAACCGGAACCATGAAAACCGGTTTTCCGAGCCACATCGCTTCACAAACGGATTCAAATCCTGCGCTGGAAATTACACCCTGGCATGCGGCCATATATTCAAGAAATTTTTTGTCGTTCAGCCGGTGAAGAAAAAGGTTGGGTTTTAGCTGGCGCATTTCCTCGTCGCTTTTGATGTCGGAAAAAATGTGCAGCGTTGTTCCGGGATTATCATCGGCCCATTGAATGAGATCGTCGACGTAACCGGAGTTGACAAGATAACAGAGAAAATAATTTTCCTGGCGCACTTCTTTTTGCATCACTTCGCGGCGCAGCAACGGAGGAACTACGCGTATCCGCGATTTTTTTTCATTGGCCAACGGATAAAACGACAAACCAAAATGATGTTCCGATCCGGCTGAAGTAAAATCGGTGTACAACTTCAGCATGATTTTATCAAGCAGGTGCCCGTTCGGAAATTTGAATTTGCTGTGCCCTGTGAGATACTGGTGCGCGATGCTGATCATTGGGATTTTCCGGCTTTTCTTCAGCATGAGATGGTACAGGCCACAGGTGGGTTCATAAAAATTCAGCACCACATCGGCTTCGGTTTCTTCGATCGTTAGCCGGAGAAGTTTGGCACTCCGCATGTATTTACGCGCGTTTGAAAAGTTGTGCGTAATCGTAGGCCAGATTTTTATTTTCCTGTTTTTACTCGTTACAAAATTCGGGCTCTGAATTTTTTGCACGGTAACGTCTTTGAAATGATCGAGGAAAAACTGTGGAATCTCCCTGCGGTTGCTGGAACCAACGAGCACACCGCAAACAGTGAAACCATTTCGGTCGAGAATCTGTTTCATCGAAATGGCCTGTGTCATGTGACCGCGACCTTCACCCTGTACAACAAAAAGAACTTTTGTGCTCATAGCATGGCTGTTTTAGAAATCGTTGATTGATTCGTGTCATGTACTTCAGCGTGATCGGCAAGACTGATGACTTCACCGGTGCTGGCCAGCATCGCCTGCCGTTCCGCGAACCACTTGCTGTATTCGATGATCTTCCATTCTCCTTCATGGGTTTCAACGAGCGCGGTCATCGATTCTACCCAATCGCCGCTGTTGAGGTAGTGCACTTTTCCGATCATCTTGTTCGCAGGCGTATGAATATGTCCGCAGATCACACCGTGGCATTTGCGTGCTTTCGCAACAGCCGCGAGTTGATTTTCAAAATCATCGATGAAACTCACGGCTTCTTTGACTTTGGCCTTGATCACCTGCGATAAAGAATAGTACGGAAGCCCGCGTTTTTCGCGCCAGGTGTTGTAGTGCCGGTTCAGCCAGAGGAGAAACGTGTAACTGATGTCGCCCAGTTTCGCGATCCATTTCAGTTTTGTAGTTACCGTGTCGAAGAGATCGCCGTGTACGATGTAGTACCGTTTGAGGCCCGACTGCAGCATGTAATCCCTCCTGATGCTAAAATTCCCCAACGAGAAGGGAACTATCTCATCGAGGAAGTCGTCGTGGTTACCGCGGATGTAGATAACCTCTGTTCCACTTGCCGCTCGTTTTAAGACGAGCTTAAAGAACTTCGTGTGCTTTTTCTTCCACGCTCCCGATCGCCGCAATTGCCATCCATCTATAATGTCTCCATTGAGAATTAATTTTTCACATTTATGGGCTTTGAGAAAGGCGACGACTTCTTTTGCACGCGATGTGCTGGTTCCGAGGTGAAGATCTGATAGGACGATCGTCCTGTATCTTGTTTTTTTCAATTCACTTTGGGTTTTGCAAATTTTGATTTTTAATATGAGTGAATTGCTACGGGAACTTTACTGTTCGATCATCAACCGGTACTGAAAATGTTAAGCATGCATAACAATATGATGCGCGCGTTAACTGCAATACTGTCAGGAAACATTGTTCCACGCGGAAAAAATGACAGGTTTTACCTCCGAAGGAGTCCTTGCGGACAATGAAAAATGACGTTGTGTCTGGCTTATTGCGTTGGTACATGGTTTGTTCCACATTCAACAAGAACAAAAATGTCTAACTCTAAAAAACAATAACCAATGAACACACTTAAATTTTCTCCGGGACGCAGAATGTTCCCACACCCGTTCTTCGGAACATTTGGAACAAACGCTAATTGCGAAGACGCATTTGCAGGTAAGGATTACGCCAACTTCGTTCCTTCTGTCAACATCTCTGAAACAGAGAAAGAATGGCACATCGAAGTATCAGCTCCGGGATTTAAAAAGGAAGATTTCAAAATCAACCTCGAGAAATCCACGCTGACCATCAGTGCCGAACAAAAAGCAGAAGAAACCAAAACAGAAAAGAACTATTCACGCCGTGAGTTTTCGTACGGTTCTTTCTCCAGGTCGTTCCGCATCAAGGAAAACACGGTAGAAGTAGAAAATATCGGCGCGGCTTACGACAATGGCATTCTCAATATCACACTTCCGAAAGTTGCAGCAGCGCCTGCTAAAGAAGTGAAAGAGATTAAAGTGGCGTAATTGTCCCGATAGCAATCGGAATTTTGGATGGGGTCGCAGGTGATGCTGCGATGGTTAGTGCGGCGAGCCTCGCCCGGTTCTTAACTGGACCGGAGCGGGGTTTGCTGTTTTTTTTGGAAACCTATATGCCAAAAAGAACCACGGCGGCACAGCGTTCATTGTTCATCTGTTTCCTGCCGTCGGCACGGCGAACGGAGTAAATCGCTGCGCGATTTAATGTGCAATCTAAAGGTAAGGATATCACGCAGTGATATTTTCCAATCGCCGTGCCGCACGGTAATGGTCATCAAGCCATGAACGCTGTGCCGCCGTGTCGCCGTGGTTATTTACATCTCCCGGTCTTATACAACGATGGGATAGTTCACTGTTTTTAACAATTGAGTCTTAATTACTCGTTCCGCAATCAGCAGTAAGCCGCACGATGTGGTTTAATTTTGTAACATGTCCCGAAAACCACTTATCCTGGTCACGAATGATGATGGAATACACGCACCAGGAATCACGGCGCTTGTTAAAGTTGCTGCGAAGCTGGGCGAGGTGTATGTTGTTGCCCCAGACAAACCACAATCAGGAATGGGTCATGCCATCACCATCAATGCGACGTTGCGTGTAGATAAAGTAAATGCACACGAAAATGCACAAAGCTGGAGCTGCAGTGGCACGCCGGTTGATTGTGTGAAGATGGCCATCAACAAATTGCTTCCACGCAAACCGGATCTGTGTTTGTCCGGAATTAATCACGGTGCAAACCACTCCATAAACATCATCTACTCAGGCACTATGTCTGCGGCCATGGAAGGAGCCATCGAAGGTGTTCCGTCGATTGGTTTTTCATTGCTCGATTATTCCATCGAAGCCGATTTTACTGCTGCATCCGTTTTCGCGGAAAAAATCTGCAGCTGGGTGCTGAAGCACAACCTGGCGAAAGGAGTTTGTCTCAATGTGAATATTCCGCGTTTGCATACGGACGAGATCAAAGGAATAAAAACCTGTCGACAGGCTTCCGGTACCTGGAAAGAGGAATTGGATGAACGTACCGATCCTTATGGAAGAAAATACTACTGGCTCACCGGCAACTTCGAAAACTTCGAACCGGAAAAAACAGATACGGATGTTTGGGCGCTCGACAACGGGTACGTTTCAGTAGTTCCTTCTCATTTTGATCTGACTGCGCACGGGTCATTGAAAAGCCTGCATGCTTTGGATGGTAAACTATAGATCATGAAAGCGAAACTCGATAATATAATTGTTGGTCTTGTGCTGGGAGCAATTTTTCCGATTTTCGGAATGTTCGCTTATTACGCATTCACATACCGGCACCAGGGAATTTCATTCGAACGTTTTCTCGATTATTATTCCCGCCTGCATGTCATCGTAGCAGCCATGAGTTTGAGTTGTTACATCGCCAACCTTCCTTTGTTTTTCGGTTTCATCTGGCTCAACATGAATAAAACCGCGAAGGGCGTGTTATTCGCAACCATGGGATACACGGCCTGGGTGGTTTATGAAAAATTCCTCGCCTGATGAAGTACTACATCATTGCAGGAGAGGCGTCGGGTGATCTTCACGCGGCAAACCTGCTGAAGGAGATCAGGAAAAATGATCCCGGTGCGGAGTTCCGTGGTTTTGGTGGCGACCTGATGGAGGCCGAGGGCGCGCACCTCGTGAAACATTACCGCGACCTGGCGTTCATGGGATTTGTGGAAGTGCTTCTTCACCTGCGTACAATTCTCCTGAACATTGATGCCTGCAAAGCAGATATCGAAAAATGGAAGCCTGATGCGTTGATCCTTGTTGATTATCCGGGATTCAACCTGCGCATCGCTCCGTTTGCGAAGAAGGAAGGCATTCCCGTGTTCTATTACATTTCTCCGCAGATCTGGGCGTGGAAACAATCGCGGGTACATAAGATCGCCGCATCAACGGATAAAATATTCTGCATTCTTCCTTTCGAGAAAGATTTCTACAAAGGATTTAATTACGACGTTGAATTTGTGGGTCACCCGTTGCTCGATGCATTGGCGCAACCTGCGAATGCTTTTTCATTGGTGCCTGATCAGCGGAAAATTATTGCGCTGCTCCCGGGAAGCCGCAAACAGGAAATCAAAACGATGCTGCCTGTGATGCTTAAAGCGGCAAAAGAATTTCCGCAGTACCGCTTTGTCATTGGAGGTGCGCCTTCGCAAACACGCGAATTTTACCGCGAAGTAATTGGTCACGATGACATCGAAATTGTTTTCGGTGAAACGTATGCCCTGCTGCGAAACTCGTATGCGGCTGTTGTAACATCCGGAACAGCTACGCTTGAAACGGCTTTGCATGGAGTTCCGGAAGTGGTTTGTTACCGCGGATCGGTGATTTCCTATCACATTGCGAAACAACTGGTGAAGGTGAAATACATTTCGCTGGTTAATCTCGTGATGGACCGTGAAATTGTGAAAGAACTTATACAGGATGAGATGAATTCACGTTCTATCAGTGAGGAATTGAAACAACTCACCGAAGGCAACAAGCGAAACGTGATGCTGGCTCAATACGAAGAACTGAAAACAAAACTTGGAGGCGGCGGAGCGTCCGCACGCGTAGCAGGACACATTCAATCATACCTGGGTAAATGAAGAAATTACTGATTGTATTGTGTTTGCTTCCGTTTGTTGTCCAGGCGCAGCGTATGAATGTGCGTGTGCTTTCCACGATGAAAGTTTCTTCCGTAAATATTTCTGTTCAGCGCGGCAATTACCAGTTGTTTCTCGACGGTGTTCGTCAGCCCGATTCGCTGCTCACCAGCGTATTTCAACTCACCATGGTGGCCGATTCATTTGAGATCCGGATTCCGGGCGATACGCTGGGGAAATTTGCTTCGTTCTACTTACAATCGACCAGCGACACGTGCTCCTTCCGTATCAAACCCATTGTTCCGATGAGCG